>CAYTJW010000383.1:0-5508 GCA_964438135.1 uncultured Thermoanaerobaculia bacterium | reverse complement strand
GACCGCCCTCAGGCCCCGCCGCCGGTGGTGGGGCCCATCTCCTTGGCCGGCCCCTCGGTCGCCGGCGCGGCCGCCGGCGTCGCGCCCTCGGCGGCCGGCGCCTCGAGACCGTAGGCCGCCGCGAACTCGCTCAGGGCCTGGTCGGCCAGCGCCGCCTGCTCGGCCTCGCGGATCTCCACCTCGGAGGTGTCGATCGACGACGACGCCACCCGCGCCCGCCCCGCCGCCTTGTCGCGCCGCTCGGTCAGGTACTCCTCGACCCGGGCGATGGTGTCGCCCGAGCCGCCGATCGAGCTGATCATGCCCTGGGCCATCTCCTGCAGCTCGGCCTGGGCCTCCATCATCTCGGTCTCGCTCATCAGCCGCTTGAGGCTCTCGATCTTGGCCTGGGCGTCGCGCACCGCCACGTCGCGGGTCTTGACCAGCTTCTGGTAGGTCTCCTCGGCCGCCTGCAGCTGGCTGCGGTTCTCCTCCAGCTGCTCCTTGACCGTGCGCAGCTGCAGGGCGAGCTGCCCCGCCACGGCGCGGTTGCCCGCCTTGAGGTGGGCGGCGGCCTTGGCGGCCAGCTCCCGCTCCTGGGTCTCGAGGCTGCGCACCTGGCGCAGCAGGCGCTCGATGAAGGCGGCGTGGTTGGCCAGGCTGTCGTTGAAGCGGGCGATCTGCTGCCGCAGGTTCTCCTTCTCGGCCTCGATCAGGGCGCGCGGGTTGGCCTTCTCGAGGCCGGAGATGAACAGGGACAGGAACCCCCGGATCAGGTTCTGCAGCCGCTTCAGCATGGCTCGCTCCTTTCGGCCCACCCGCGATCTGGGGGCCCGGGCGGCCCCGGGCACACCGCGGGGCAGGCTCTCGCGACGAGGTCGCCGGCGAGAATAGCAACGGGCTTTCGAGGCTGTCAACGCGAGGAAGAGCTGTCAGCTGTCAGCTTTCGGCTGTCAGCTCCCCCTCCCACCCGTGGGCCAGGGCACCGCACCGCGTCAGCTTGGCGGGGGGGCGCCGATCTTGCGCGCGGGCGCGTCGCCGTTCGCCGCAGTCCTGGCTCGCGGCGCGGGCAAGCGGCTTGCTTGCACCCGGGGCCGGACCGACGCCGGGCGGCAGCGGAGCCGTGCCCGGCGACGCGGAGGTGGGATGGACGCCATGATCGAGGTTCGCGACCTGGTCAAGAGCTACGGCGAGACGCGGGCCCTGCGCGGCATCAGCTTCTCGGTGCCCAAGGGCCAGGTGGTCGGCTTCCTGGGCCCCAACGGCGCCGGCAAGACCACCACCATGCGCATCCTCACCGGCTACCTGCGGCCGACCGCGGGCGCGGCCGAGGTGCAGGGCCGGCCGGTGGCGGCCGACTCGGTCTTCACCCGCTCGAAGATCGGCTACCTGCCCGAGAGCGCCCCCCTCTACGACGAGATGATGGTGGTCGAGCTGCTCGAGTACGTCGCCGCCCTGCGCGGCGTCCCCTCCTCCGAGCGGCCGCGGCGCCTGCGCCGGGTGGTGGAGAGCTGCGGCCTGGGCGAGGTCCTGGGCAAGGACGTCGGCCAGCTGTCCAAGGGCTTCCGGCAGCGCGTCGGGTTGGCCCAGGCGATGGTCCACGACCCCGACATCCTCATCCTCGACGAGCCGACCTCCGGCCTCGACCCCAACCAGATCGCCGAGATCCGCGACCTGGTGCGCGACCTGGGGCGGGAGAAGACGCTGATCCTGTCGACCCACATCCTGCCCGAGGTGCAGGCCACCTGCGGCCGGGTCATCATCATCTCGGACGGGGCCCTGGTCGCCGACGACTCGATCGACCACCTCACCGGCGCGTCGGCCGGCGGCCGCCTGCGCCTGCTGGTGGCGGCCGCCGACGGCTCCGACCTCGCAGCCGACCGAGCCTGCGCCGCCTTCGGCCGGGTCGAGGGCGTCGGCCACGTCGCCGCCTCGGCCGGCGCCGAGGCGGGGACGCTGCGCCTGACCGTCTTCACCGCCGAGGGCTCGGACCCGCGCCGGGGCCTGTTCGAGGCCGCCGTCGCGGGCGGCCTGGTGCTGCTCGAGTCCCACCCCGAGACCGTCTCCCTCGAGGAGACCTTCCGCCGTCTCACCACCCGCCCCGGAGGCGCCCATGCGTAACGTCGTGCCGATCGCCCGCCGCGAGGTCAGGGCCTACTTCAACTCGCCCATCGCCTACATCGTCGTCGGCGCCTTCCTGCTCATCTCCGGCTACCTCTACTTCTCGACCGTGTTCCTGGCGGGCTCGAGCAGCCTGCGCAGCTTCTTCTCCTTCACCCCGGTGCTGCTGGTGGTGTTCGCCCCGGCCATCACCATGCGCCTGGTGGCCGAGGAGCTGCGCACCGGCACCCTCGAGCTGCTGACCACGTTGCCGGTGCGCGACCACGAGGTGGTGCTGGGCAAGTACCTGGCCGCCCTGGCGGTCATGGCCACCGCGCTGGCCCTGACCGTGCCCTACGCCATCACCGTCGAGGCGGTCGGCGACCTCGACTGGGGGCCGGTGGTGGGCGGCTACCTGGGGCTGCTGCTGGTGTCGGCCGCCCTCGCCGCCATCGGCCTCGCCACCTCGACCTGGACCCGCAACCAGATCGTCGCCTTCATCCTCTCCCTGCTCCTCTGCCTCGCCCTGTGGCTGTTCGACAAGATCACCCTGTTCGTGCCCGAGGCGCTGGGGCGGGTCCTGGAGCAGCTGTCGATCGACTTCCACTTCTCGAACATCGCCCGCGGCGTGGTCGACTCGCGCGACCTCCTCTACTACCTGTCGGTCGCCGCCCTGGGGCTGTTCGTCGCCGTCCGCTCCATGCAGCGGCGTCACGCGTAGAGAGAGCCCGGAGGTGCGCCGGTGAAGAGCTCCAAGCTGCTCGACTCCAGCCTGTTCGCCGCGGCGTTCGTCGGCATCGTGGTGCTGGTCAACGTCCTCGGCCAGTCGGCCTTCTTCCGCCTCGACCTGACAGCTGACCACCGCTTCACGCTGGCCGAGGCGTCGCGGGCGGCGGTCCGCTCCCTGCCCGACCGGCTGACGGTCAAGGCCTACTTCTCCCGCGACCTGCCCGCGCCCTACTCGACCAACGCCCGTCACGTCAAGGACCTCCTCGACGAGTACTACGCGGCCTCGGGCGGCCAGCTGTCGTACGAGTTCTCAGACCCCATGACCGAGGAGACCGAGGAGGACAAGGAGGCCCGCAAGGAGGTCCGGCGCGACATCTTCGGCCGCACCATCCGCCCCGAGACCGAGGTCGAGCGCGAGCTGCGCTCGCTCGGCATCCAGCCGGTCGAGGTGCGGGTCAACGAGGGCGACCGCTTCGAGGCGAAGCGGGTCTACATGGGCATCGCGCTGCGCTACGGCGACCGGCGCGAGGTGATCCCGGTGGTGACCGAGACCGCCTCCCTCGAGTACAACCTCACCACCCTGATCCGCAAGGTCAGCCGCACCGAGGTGCCGCGGGTCGCCCTCGTCACCGGCCGCGGCGGCCTCGACCCCCAGGAGGACCTGTCCACCGTCCTCGACCTGCTCCGCCAGCAGTACCAGGTCGACCTGCTCGACCTGGCCGCCACCCCCGAGATCTCGGCCGACGTCGACGCCCTCCTCGTGACCGGGCCCCGCCAGGCCTTCACCGACGCCGAGGTCGCGGCGGTCGACCGTTTCGTCCGCGCCGGCAAGTCGGCCGCCTTCCTGCTCGACGCGGTCAAGGTCGACTTCCGCACCATCCAGTACGAGCCGGCCGAGCACGGCCTCGGCGGGCTGCTCGCGAGCTACGGCGCGCGCCTCTCCCCCGGCCTGCTGCTCGACGCGGAGTGCGCCGCCATCACCGTCACCGAGCAGCGCGGCTTCATGCGCGTCAACCGGCCGGTGCAGTACCCGTTCGTGCCGCTGGTGCGCGAGCTCGACCAGGAGCACCCGCTGACCCGCGGCCTGGCCGAGGTGCCGTTCCCGTTCGCCACCGCCGTCGAGGTGCTGCCCGGGTCCGGCGCCACGGCCGAGGTGCTGGTGTCGTCGTCGCCTCAGAGCTGGACCCAGCCCCTGCCGCTCGACCTCAACCCCCTCCAGCGCTGGCCCGCCACCGTCACCTTCGACGGCCCGCACCCGCTGATGGTGGCCCTGACCGGCATCGGCGGGAGCGGCGCGGGCGGCGGCGGCCGGGTGCTGGTGGTCGGCACCTCGACGCTGCTCGCCAACCAGTTCCTGGGCGCGCCCGGCCAGGCCCTGGCCCTCAACCTGGTCGACTGGCTGCTGCTCGACGAGGCGATGATGGCGATCCGCACCCGCGGCCTCGCCGAGGCGCCGCTCGCGGAGCTCTCCGACGGCCTCCGCACCACCCTCAAGTTCCTCAACATCCTCGGCCTGCCCGTGCTGTTCGCGGCGGTCGGCCTGCTCCGCTGGCGGCTGCGCGAGCGGCGCCGGTCGACCATCCGCCTGCCGGAGGTGACGACATGAGGCGCTCGACCGCCGTCGCCCTGGCGATCTTCGCCGTCCTCCTGGTGGCCGTGGTGCTCCTGCGCGGCCGACCGCTCGAGCGGGGCAGCGAGCGGCTGTCCTGCGCCGGCCTCGACCCCGGAGCGGTCGACCGCCTGGCGGTCGCGGGCGCCACCGCGCGGGTCGAGCTCGAGCGGAAGGGGGCGGCCTGGGCCCTGGCCGAGACCGGCGCCCTGGCCGACGGCGAGGCCGTCCGCCGCGCCCTCGAGGCGCTGGCCGAGCTCGACACCTCGGAGGTCGTGTCGAGCTCGCCCGACCGCCACGCCGGCTTCGGCGTCGACCCGGACCAGGGGCTGACCGTCACCGCCGCCGCCGGCGGCAAGCGGGTGGCGGCGGTCGTGCTCGGCAACGCCGCCGAGGGCGGCACCTACGTCCGCGGCGAGGGCAAGGACACGGTCTTCCTCGGCCGGGCGCCGCTCCGCCACCTGTTCCCGACCGACCCGACCCGCTGGGCCCGGCTGCGTCCGTGCGAGCTCGAGCTCGCGGACGTCGTGCGGGTCGAGGTGGCCCTGGCGGGCCAGACGCCGTGGGCGATCGTGCCGGGCGACGGGGAGGACGCCTGGCGGCTCGAGGACCCGGCGCTGCTGCCGGCCGGCTTCCGCTTCGACGGCCGCGCCGCCCGCGGCCTGGCCTCGGCGCTCGTCAACCTGCGCGTCAAGGAGGTGGTGGCCTCGCCGCCCGAGCCCGCCGCCCTCGGCCTCGACTCCGACCACGACCGCCTCACCCTGCAGACCGCCTCCGGGCCGACCACCCTCCACCTCGGCGCCGCCGCCAGCTCCGGCGACGTCTACGCCCGGGTCGACGGCTGGGACGCGGTCCTCGCCCTGCGCCCGCACCAGGCCAGCTCCCTGCGCAAGCGCCTCGCCGACCTGCGCGACCTCGGCCTGATGGCCTTCGACCCGGCCGCCGCCACCTCCCTCGAGGTGCGGGCCGACGGCCAGGCGCTGCGCTTCCGCCGGGACCCGACCGGCGCCTGGGCGGTCGACCCGGCCGGCCCCCAGCCCCCCGCCGACCTCGAGCTCGACCCCGCCGCCGCCCAGCGCCTGGTCGCCTCC
>CAYTJW010000382.1:0-5509 GCA_964438135.1 uncultured Thermoanaerobaculia bacterium | reverse complement strand
CCGGGGTAGCGGTCAGCCGCCGCAGGTCGCCGCCGTCGACCCGGATCGAAACAATTTCCTGGCGGGCCTGCGCGGTCGGCGTGGTCCCCATCATGGCCTGCGCGGAGAAGAGCAGCCGCTGGTCGCCCCTCGCAAAATCGATCCCCGAGATGCCGCCCTCCACCGGCGGCGGAAGGTCGATCTCCCGGACCATCGCCCAACTCCCCGTCTGGTATATCCGGATGGCATCCCGCGAAGCGGCATGGTCGAAGGCCCGGCAGGCGAGCAGGACGCCGTCGTGGGACACGACCGGCAGCGTTTCGCTGACGTCGGCGGTCTGCGTGATGCGCTCGACCGTGCCGGTGCCGTCCGCGGCGGCCGTGTAGAGGTCGTGGCGGCCGGCGGCCCGGTCGAACCGTGAAAAAACGATCATCCGGCCGGCCGCGAAAAAATCGTGGCCGGCGTCGTCGCTCTCCATCGAGCCCGGAGAGGTCGCCCGGCCCAAGCCGGTGCCGTCGCTCTTCACCGTCCAGATCTGGGCATTCTGCGAAGCCGCCGGGTAGACGAAGGCGAGCCGATCGTTCGGCGCCCAGCGCGGACGAATGCGCTGGCCGCTGCCGCTCGTCACCGGCTGCAGGTTGGCGCCGGCGAGGTCCATGACGTAGAGGTTCTGGCCGGAGGGCTCGCGCCGGGAGGCGAAGACGATCCGGTCGGCTTCGGAGGAGAGGTCCGGGCAATCGTCGGCGTAGCTGTTGTTGGAGATGTTGGTCTGGAACTCGCCGTTCTCCCATGACGTGTAGATCTGGCGGCGGCCGTCGCGGTCCGAGACGAAGACCACCCGGGTGCAGCCGGAAAGGGCCAGAAGAACGACGAACAAACATCCTAAGGCTCTCTTCTGCATGGTTGCCTCCTTGCGGTGGGAACCGCCCCGCCCTGGCGGGCGGACCCGCGTTTCTGTCCGGCGAAGCGCGGCGGACGGCGCTTCCCCGGCCGCCGGGCCGCCGCCTGAGCTCGAGCGGGCGCTCGCCGCCCACCCCGGCTGCCGGGTGACGCCGGCCGGGGAGATCACCCTGCCGGAGGAGCTCGGGCTGGCCGCCGCCATCGCCCTCCTCGGTGCTCTCGGCGAGGGCCGCGACGGCGGCCCCGTGCTAGGCTAGCGCGATGGGTGGGGATGGTCGCCGACCCGCACTGCGCCCCGTCCCGCACCGCGCCGGGAGGGCGGCGGTCTGGCTGGCCCTGGTGCCGCTGGCGGCCGCAACCACCGCCTGCAGCCAGCGGGTCACGGTCTGCGCCCGGGTCGGACGCCACAAGGTCGAGACCGCGGCCTTCCAGGCCTACCTGGGGGCGGTGACCGGGCAGCGCTGGCAGGGCGCCGACGAGCGGGTCGCCTGCCGGCTGCTCGACCAGTTCCTCGACCAGGAGGTGGTCGCGGCCGCCGCCCGCCTGCGACGGCCGATGCGCATCCCGATCGACCCCGGCGAGCGGGCGGCGACGGTGCGCGCCCTCCTGCCCGAGGTGTGCGGTCCGGAGCCGGCGCTCGAGCAGGCCGCGGTCGAGCGCGAGCTCGTGGCCCGCCTGCAGCAGGTCAGGCCGGCCCGGGCCCACGTCCGGCAGATGGTGCTCGACAGCCTCGAGGAGGCGGAGGCGGTCCGCCGCCGCCTGGTCGCGGGCGAGGACTTCGCCGAGCTGTCGCGCGAGGCCAGCCGCGCCGCCAACGCCGCCGACGGCGGCGAGATCGGCTACCTGAGCCAGGGCGCGCTGCCGCCGGAGCTCGACCGGGTGGTGTTCACGCTGCGCGCCGGGGAGATCTCGGCGCCGGTGCAGGGGCCTTCGGGCTACCACGTCTTCCAGGTCCTGGAGATCCTCCCCGCCGGGGCGCCGCAGCGGGCCGAGGAGGAGGCCCGGGTCACCCGGGAGCTCGGCGAGCGGCAGGCGCGGCAGCGGACTCGCGCCTGCGTCGACCGGCTGGCTGGCGAGGTCGGGGTGACCCTCTACCCCGAGCACCTGTGGTTTCAGTACCGGGGACGGTACGCGGAGGACAACGATGACGGAGTCGCGACCGAAGAGCCCTCGAGCGTTGCCAGTGGCTGAGCGGCGCCGGTGGCGCCGGCTGACCGTCGCCAGCGCGGGGGTGTTGCTGCTCGCGCAGCTCGGCACCGCCGGCGAGCGGGTCGTGCTGGAGGCGGTCATGGTCCGGGTCAACGACCAGGTCGTGACCATCTCCGACTTCCGCGCGCGCCTCCGCCAGGAGCTGTCGCAGCTCGCCGAGCCGCCCGCCGGCGAGGCGCTCCGGGGCTACGCCGCCGAGCTGCTCGAGACCCTCGGCGAGGAGCTCATGCTGCTCGAGCGGGCGCAGGAGAAGCGGGTCCAGGTCGAGGACACGGCGGTCGAGGAGGCCATCCGCGCCCTCCGCCAGGACAACAACCTGGCCGACGACGCCGCCTTCGCCGAGGCCCTCGCAGGCGCCGGGCTGACCGTCGAGGCGCTCCGGCAGCGGTACCGGCAGAGCATCCTGCTGCACCGGGTGGTGCAGTCCGAGGTCAAGCCGACCGAGATCACCGAGGAGGAGCTGCGGCGGATGTACGAGACCGAGAAACCCCGCTTCGCCGTGCCGGCCAAGGTCGAGCTGGAGCAGCTCTCCTTCACCACCGCGCCGGCCGGCGTCGACCTCGAGGCGGTCACGCAGCGGGCGCGCGGCCTGGTCGAGCGCGTGCGTCAGGGCTCGGACCTCGTCGCCGAGGCGACCCTGGCCGGGGTCGAGGTGCAGAGCCTGGGGGCGATCCCGGAGGCCGACCTGCGCAGCGAGCTGGCCGCCGCCCTCGCCGAGGTCACGGAGGGCGGCCTGACCGACCCGATCACCTACCCGGGCGGGCTGCAGGTCATCCGCCTGGTGCGCCGCATCCCGGCCGGGTTCCGGCCGTTCGAGGAGGTCCGCGAGAGCCTGCGGCGGAAGAAGTCCGAGCAGTCCTACCGCGAGCAGACTCAGGGCCTGGTCGAGCGCCTCAAGCACGAGTACCTGGTCGAGGTGCACCGCGAGCACCTGCCGCAGGCGCTGGCCGGGCTCGGCTGACGGCAGGGGACGATGGCACGGCAGGTCGCGGCGACGGACGAGCGGCTGTGGGTCAAGGACCTGCAGGCCGGGGACGAGGTCGAGGAGGTCTACGCCGTCCGCTCGGCGGACCTGCGGCAGCGGCGCAACGGCGGACGCTACCTGTCGGCGGTCCTGGTCGACCGCACCGGCCAGGTCGCCGGCCTCGCCTGGGACGACGTCGAGACGCTGGGCCGGGTGGTCAGGGCCGGTGCGGTGGTCCGGGTGCGCGGCAACGTCCAGCGCTACAACAACCAGCTGCAGCTGGTCATCCGCGGCGCCGAGCCGCTCGCGGGCGCCGTTGACGAGAGCCTGTTCGTGCGGGCCGCCGCGGCCGACCCCGAGCTGCTGTGGGCACGGCTGGAGGCGCTGGTCGGCGAGATCGGGGACCCCCACCTCAAGCAGCTCCTGTTCCGCCTCCTCGCCGACCCGGACATCGGCCCTCGCCTCAAGCTCGCCCCGGCCGCCCGCGGCATGCACCACGCCTACCGCTCCGGCCTGCTCGAGCACACCCTGTCGCTGGCCTCATCCGGGCGGGCGCTGGCCGGGCACTACCGCCTCAGCGAGGACCTGGTCGTGGCCGGCGCGATCCTGCACGACCTGGGCAAGATCTGGGAGCTCGAGGCCGGGGCGACGATCGACTACACCGACGACGGCCGCCTGCTGGGCCACCTCACCCTCGGCGTGCTCCGGGTCGAGCGTGCCCTGGGCGAGCTGCCCGAGTTCCCGGCCGAGACCCGCCGCCACCTGCTGCACATCCTCCTCTCCCACCACGGCGAGTACGAGTTCGGCTCGCCGCGGCGGCCGAAGACGCCCGAGGCCCTGCTGGTGGCGATGCTCGACAACCTCGACGCGAAGCTGGGCGGCATGCTCGAGGCGATCTCGTCCGGGGGGGAGACGGGCGAGGCCTGGACCGAGCACACCCGCATCCTCGACCGCCAGGTCTACCGGCGCCGGCCGCCAACCGGCGGCAGCCGCGAGGGGTGAGGAGCAGCGGTCAGCCGTCGGCTTGCAGCGGTCAGCTGTCAGCTCCACCCGCCCAACCGGGGTCCCCGCGGTCATCGGCGCACACCGGTCGGCTCTCGGCCTACTCCCCGATCCGCGCCAGGACCTCGCCCGGCTCGGGAAAGCGGCCGACGCGGTGCTTGGAGAACACCAGCCGGCCGTCGACCGTGACGTCGAACACCCCGCCCGACCCTGGCACGAGGCGGGCCGAGGCGCCCAGAACCTGCTCGAGCTCGGCCGCCAGACTGGCGGCCCGCGGCCGGTAGTCTCACTGCACGCAGTAGGTGATCGAGACGTCCATGGCTGCCTCCTGGCGCGGCTCGAGCCGCAGCCGCCAGTGTAACCGCCGGCCCGCCCCACCCGTTCCGGCTCGCCCCGCCGCCAACCCGGGCGGGCGGTGGAGCTGACAGCTGACAGCTGACAGCTGACGGCTGACGGCTGACGGCTGACGGCTCCCACCCGACGGCCGAACTCCGGATCGTCCGCCGCAGTGGTACGATGTGCCGCCTGGCTCAAACGCCCGGGGGGGCAGGAGCGTACACCCCTGGGAGGAGAGCAGTGGCTACGAACCTGGCCGTGTTGGTACCACGGACTATGCGCAGCGCACCGACCGCGACCCCGGACGACCGGCAGCTCGCCGGGAGCGCCCGGTCCGGCGACGAGCGCGCCTTCAGCGCCTTGGTCGAGCGCCACGCCGGTGGCCTGCAGCGGACCGTGGCGCGCATGCTGGGCGACGACGCCGAGGCCTGGGACGTGGTGCAGATGGCCTTCCTGAAGGCCTGGCAGTGCCTCGACCGCTACGACCCGCGCTGGAGCTTCTCGACCTGGCTGTACCGCATCGGCACCAACCTCGCCATCGACCTGATCCGCGCCCGGGGCAGCCGGGAGCGAGCCCACCAGGCCGGGGGCGAGCACTACCTGCACGTGGTCGGCGAGGGTCAGGGCGCCGCCGAGCTGGCCCAGCAGCGGGAGGTGGACTCGATCCTCCGCCGGCTGGTCGAGCTGCTGCCGCCGCAGCAGCGGGCGGCCTTCGTCCTGCGCGAGATCGAAGGCCGGGACACCGCCGAGGTGGCCGAGGTTCTGGGCTGCTCGCAGACCACCGTCCGCAACCACATCTTCCAGGCACGCCGCATCCTGCGCCGCGAGGTCGAGCGCCAGTTCCCGGAGTACGTGCCGACGGCGCGGAGGGGCTGACATGACGTGCGACGCATTCCGACTGCAGCTCAACGCCTACCTCGCGGAGGAGCTCGAGGGCGAGGACCGGGCCGCGTTCCGCGACCACCTGCGGCAGTGCCCGCGGTGCCGGGCCGAGGCCGCCGCCGTGGAACCGACCCTGCGCCTGCTCGCCGCGCCGGCGCCCGAGGCCGACCCGCGCCGGGTGGCCGACTGCACCCTCGCCGTGGCCGCTCTCATCCGCCAGGACCGGCTCCAGCGCCG
>CAYTJW010000381.1:0-5530 GCA_964438135.1 uncultured Thermoanaerobaculia bacterium | reverse complement strand
ACCGGCCGGCCGCGACCCACCGCTACTTCTCGTCCTCCGTCCGCTCGAAGTGGCCGCGCACCTTGCCGAGGCGACGGGCCAGGTCGTACTTGTCGACCGCCTTGCTGAGCGCCTCCTCGTACAGGACCTTGTGGTCGCGCACCAGCCGCGCCAGGTCGTCGTTGAGCAGCCGGTTCCCTTCCTTGCCGCCGGTCTGCATGACGTTGAGCAGCTGGGCCGGCTTGCCCTCGCGGATCAGGTTGGAGGCGGCGGCGCCGCACACCAGCACCTCGACCGCCGCCAGCCGTCCGCCGGTGCGCCCCTTGCAGAGGGTCTGGGCGACGATGCCGCGCAGCACGTCGCCGAGGGTTGCCCGCGCCTGGCCCTGCTGGTCGCCCGGGAAGAGGTCGACCAGGCGTTCGACCGAGCTGACCGCCGAGTTGGTGTGGAGGGTGGCGAAGACCAGGTGGCCGGTGTTGGCGATCTCGAGCGACAGGGCCGCGGTCTCGGCGTCGCGGATCTCGCCCAGCAGGACCACGTCCGGGTCCTCGCGCAGCGCCGCCCGCAGGCCGCGGGCGAAGCTCTCCACCTGGGCGCCGATCTCGCGCTGGTTGATCAGGCACTTGACGTCCTCGTGGACGAACTCGACCGGGTCCTCGAGGGTGACGATGTGGACGCCGCGGAAGCGGTTGATGTAGTCGATCATCGCCGCCAGGGTGGTCGACTTGCCGGAGCCGGTCGGGCCGGTGACCAGCACCAGGCCCTTGGGTTGCATGCAGAAGCTCTTCAACACCGGCGGCATGCCGAGCTGCTCGAGGGTCAGGATCTTCCACGGGATCTGGCGGAGGGCCGCCGACACGCCGCGGTGGGTCCAGAACAGGTTGACGCGGAAGCGGCCGACGCCGGGCAGCGACAACGCCAGGTCGGTGTCCTTGCGGTCGGTGAACTCGCGCCGGTGGCGCTCCTGCAGCACCGGCCCGATAAGGTCCAGGACCTCGGTGCGGCCCAACACCGCAGCGTCCTCGATCGGCCGGATGTCGCCGTCGACGCGCCACAGCGGCTTGCGGCCGGCGACCAGGTGCAGGTCGGAGCCGCCCTCGGCCACCACCCGCTCGAGCAGGCTGCGCAGCATCGGCGGCATGTCGTCGGTCGACACCTCGCTCGTCGGCACCTCGACCTCGGGCGGTGCCCCGGCGCCGGAGGGCCGCGCCATCCCGGAGTGGCTGACCAGCACCTGGTTGAACATCTGCGCGGTGATCCGGACCGGGTTGATCTCCATCCCGGGGAGCTGCTGACGGACGCCGGCCAGGGCCTGCGGCGTCGGGTCCTCGATGAAGCCGACGGTGATGACGTTGCCGTCGACCTTGACCGGCAGGACCCGGTGCCGCTGCACGAACGACAGCGGCAGGAGCGAGAAGACGTCCTCGGCCGGCGTGCCGTCGGCCGCCTTGTGCTCGGGCAGCACCATCTCGGACAGGTCCTCCAGGCGGGACGCGAGGCCGCGGGCGAGGCTCTTGCGGAAGCCCGGCACCTCGTCGAACATCTTCTGGAAGGTCTCGGCGCCGAAGTTCAGGGCGAACACCTCGTCGGTGGCGATGACGGTCGCGGTCCGGCGCTTGCCGAGCAGCAGCCCGATCTCGCCGAAGGTGAAGGGCGGCCGCATCCTCCCCACCTCGATCGACTCCCCCTCCTTGCGCCCCACCTCGATCGCCACCTCGCCCCGGATGAGCAGGAAGATCGAGTTCGACGGCTCGCCCATGCGGACGATGGTCTCGCCCGGGCCGTAGCCGAGCAGGACGGCGAGGCCGACCACGGTCTCCAGCTGCTGCTTCTCCAGCTCCTTGAACCACGGCGACTTCTGCAAGGCCGCAACGACGCTCTCCCGCAGCTCACCCTCGATCGGCCAGGTCTTCATGAGCCTCCTCCTTCACGCCACGCAATCCTCGCCCGCGGTCTAATCGTCCCCGCCACCATACCAAGGCAGGCGGGAAAACGGAACGACGGGAGCGGTCCGACGGAACGGCACGGCCGTCTCCCCTGCGCCTCACTTCATGCACACCGCGCGCACCTGGGCCATGTCGGTGTGCCCGCCCAGCACCTTGCGAATCCCGTCCTGCATGAGCGTGGTCATGCCGTCCCTGATCGCCTGCTCGCGCAGCTCGGTGATCGGGGAGCCCTTCAGGATCAGCCTCTTCATCGCCTCGGTCGCCTCGAGCAGCTCGTGGATGGCCATCCGGCCCCGGTAGCCGGAGCCGCCGCACCTCTTGCAGCCTGCGGCCCGGTACAGCCGCAGCTGCGGGCCGACGACCACGCCCAGGTTGGCGAAGGCCACCTCGCCGTACTGCGCGATCAGGCCCTGCAGCTCGTCGCGCTCCGGCGCGTACGCCACCTTGCAGTCCCGGCACAGCGTGCGGAGCAGCCGCTGCGCCAGGACACCGAGCAGGGCGTCGGCGAAGTTGAAGGGGTCGATCTCCATCTCGAGCAACCGGGTGATCGTCTCCGGCGCGGAGTTGGTGTGCAGGGTGCTCAGCACCAGGTGGCCGGTCAGCGAGGCCTCGATGCCGATCGAGGCGGTCTCCTTGTCCCGCATCTCGCCGACCATGATGACGTCCGGGTCGGCCCGCAGGAACGACCGCATCGCGGCCGCGAAGTCGAAGCCGATCTTCGGCTTCACCTCGACCTGGCGGAGCCCGGCCTGGGTGATCTCGACCGGGTCCTCGGCGGTCCAGATCTTGCGTTCCGGCGTGTTGATGAAGCCCAGCACCGAGTGCAGGGTCGTGGTCTTGCCGGAGCCGGTCGGGCCGACGCACAGGATGATGCCGTAGGGCTTCCTCGCGAGCTCCTTGACGACGCGCAGGTTGCGCTCGGAGAGGGCCATGTTCTCGATCGGGATGGGCTCGGACGCGGCGAGGATGCGCATGACGATGTCCTCCTCGCCGCCCGCGGTCGGGATCGTCGCCACCCGGAGCTCCACCAGCTTGCCACCCATCTGGAAGCGGATCTTCCCGTCCTGCGGCTTCCGCTTCTCGGCGATGTCGAGGTTGGCCATGATCTTGAGCCTCGACACCAGGGCCTTGCGCTGACCCGGCGCGAGCTCCTGCTGGACGTGGCAGACGCCGTCGACGCGGAACCGGATCTGGGTCGGGGCCCGGTCGCCGTAGGGCTCGACGTGGATGTCCGAGGCGCCGAGCTGGATCGCGTCGCGGATGACCTGCGCCGCGGCGCGGACGATGGCCGAGTCGGACTCGTCGACCTCCGGCTCGGCGCTGATCTGCGGCTCCGGCTCCGCCACGGTGACCTCGCCCAGGATGTCGTCGGTCAGCGCCTTGGCGGGCGCCGTCTCCTGCACGCCGTACGACCCGCGCAGGAACGCCTCGATGTCCTCCGGCAGGGCGACCGAGTACTCCACCCTGGGTGCCAGGCTCATGACCCGGATCAGGTCCACCTTCTCGAGGTCGGAAGGGTCCTCCAGCGCCACCTTGGCCGTGTTCTCGGAGCGCGCGATCGGCGCCACCCGCAGCTTCTTCAGGCGGTCGAAGCTGAAGCGGTCACGGTACTCCTCCGGCATGAGCTGGACGCCGGTGTAAAGGAAGTAGTCGGTGTTGTAGTACTGGGCCAGGCTCCGCAGCAGCTCGACCTTGGGGACCTTGTACTTCTCCAGCAGCACCGAGGCGATGGAGCGGCTGTTGATGCGGGCGAAGCTGACCGCCTCCTCGAGGGCCTTGTCGGAGATCAGGCCGCTGTCGAGCAGGTGGCCGAACTTGTTCGGCTTCGAGGTGCGGCCCATGCGGCGCTGGTTGTAGAAGGCGATGCCGAGGGTCTCGGCGATCTTCTGCGTGGCCTCGATGTCCTCGCTGGTGAAGACCTCGCCGTTGCGCTTGTTGACCAGCTGCAGCACGCCCAGCACGTGTCCCGAGTGGGTGATCGGGGTGACCAGCACCTGGCGGGTGCGGAACCCGGTCTTCTGGTCCCACCGCGAGTCGAAGCGGAGCTCGGGGTGGTGGTGGCGCAGCTCCTCGACGTCGTACGCGTCGCGGATGTTGGTCGTCTCCCCGCTCGTGGCGCAGTGGCCGGCGATCGACATGTGGTTGCGCGGCACCCGGATCTCGTTGACGTCGCCGCCGCGCTTGAACATGCTCAGGAGCTGGTTGGTGTTGGTGTCGATGGAGTAGATCGTGACCCGCTCCGCGTCGAACAGCTCCATCAGCCGCGGCGTCTGGTTGAGGATGATGTCGCCGATGTTCTCGGCGGCATGGATCTGGTTGATGATCTCGTTCAGCCTCTGGTGGTAGTCAACCTGAGCCATCGGATCTCCCTCTCCTCCCCAGGCTGCCGCCCGCGCGGCGCGTGACCCGTGCGCCCTCCGCCGCGTCGGGGTGGGCCCGGTCCCGCCGAGCCTGGAGGAAGCAGACCATGCTCCAGCATCTTAGCAAGTCGGGGGCGGAATCTCACGCGGCGACCCGCACGCCAGCGGTCCGGCCCATCGGGCACGGGTACGGGCACGATGGGGGGCGCGGCCCCCCTACCCTCCCCACAGCTCGCGCGGGTAGTCGCGGTGGAGGGTGCGGAAGGCGCGGTACCAGCGCCACTCGGCCCGCCAGACCCGCGCCAGGTCGAGGGGCGGCGTCGGCCGCCGGGCGACCCGCATCGGCGTGCGGGCCAGCCCGGCGGCCACCAGGCCGGCGTAGAGCTTGGCGAAGCGCACCAGCGGCACCGCGGTCGGCGTCAGGGGGTGCATGCAGTCGTGCAGGTCGTGCGGGTTGGGGACCCAGATCCGCGGCCGCATCGCCTCGTAGTCGGGGGTGCCGGGCGAGGGGGTGCAGACGGTGGTGCTGCACTCGACCGGGGGCAGCCCGCGCAGGTAGTCGCCGAGACGGGCGAAGCCCGCCTCGTCGTGCGCCGGGGTGACCATGAAGGCGGCGTGGACCGCGATCCCCATCGACCGCAAGAGGTCGAGGGCCCGCTCGTTGGCCGCCACCGTGGCGCCCTTGTGCGACTGCCTGAGCTCCTCGTCGGTCGGGTACTCGAAGCCCAGGAAGGCGGCGTCCAGCCCCACCGAGCGCCAGCGCCGCAGGAGCTCGGGCGAGCGGAGGACGGTGGTGGCGCGGGTCCAGGCGTAGTAGCGCTTGCGGACGCCGCGCCGTTCCAGGGCGTCGGCCAGGGCGGCTGCGAACCCCTCGTCGATGAAGTTCTCGTCGTCGGCGAAGTAGACGTGGCCCGCCGGCACCGCCGCGATCTCCTCCGCCACCGCCTCCACCGGCCGCGGCAGGTGCCGCCCGCCGCACAGGTGGGGGACGACGCAGAACGAGCACTTCATGCGGCATCCCCACGAGCTGCGGACCATGCTGACGGTGCGGTAGAGCGGCTCCCAGTCGGTCCGCTCCTCGGCCAGCCACACCGAGCGGTAGGACTGCGGCCGCCACAGGTCGCGCCGCGGCGCCGGCAGGGTGGCGGGAGCGCCCCGGCAGGCCCGCACCCGCCGGCGCGGGGTCGAGCTCGGAGCGGCCGCGCGCCGCGGCGCGCACGGCGGCCAATAATATCTCGGGGTCGG
>CAYTJW010000380.1:0-5538 GCA_964438135.1 uncultured Thermoanaerobaculia bacterium | reverse complement strand
GCCGTAGACCATCGACAGGCCGAGGCCGGTGCCCTTGCCCTTCTCCTTGGTGGTGAAGAACGGCTCGAACAGGCGCTCGCGCACCTCCGGGCTCATGCCGACCCCGGTGTCGGCGACCGTGAGCCGCACGAAGGCCCCCGGCACGGCGGCCGCGGGCGGTCGCCCCGCCTCGTCGGCGGGACCGTCGACGACCGCGGTGGAGATGGCGAGCTCGCCCCCGCCCGGCATGGCGTCGCGGGCGTTGACCGCGAGGTTCAGGAGCACGTGGCCGAGCTCGGCGGGGTCGACCCGCACCCAGGTCGAGTCCGGGGTCAGGCGGCTGACCAGGCGGACGTCCTCGCCGATCAGCCGGCGCAGCAGGCTCTCGGTCTGCTGGACGACCAGGTTGAGCGACACCACCTCCGCCTGGACGATCTGCTTGCGGCTGAAGGCCAGGAGCTGGCGCGTCAGGGCGCTGCCGCGGGCGCTCGCGGCGACGATCTCCTCCGCCCGCGGGCGGCAGGCCGAGTGGGGCGGGAGGTCGGCGAGGAGCAGATCGGCGCAGCCCTGGATCGCGGTGAGCAGGTTGTTGAAGTCGTGCGCGACCCCCCCGGCGAGCCGCCCGATCGCCTCCATCTTCTGCGCCTGCCGGTACTTCTCCTCGAGCCGGCGGAGCTCGGTCACGTCCTCGGTCATGACGATCGCGAGCCCCTGGGCCTGGAGCAGGGCGCACGAGACCGTGACGTGACGGGTCTCGCCGGTCGCGGTGACGACCGGCAGGCTCTCCCACCGCCGCGGCCGGTCCTCGCCGCGCTCCAGGTCGGCGCGGATTCGCGCCACCGCGGCCGCCCGCTGGTCGGGGTCGGGCATGGCCCGCTCGAGGAAGGCCCGCGGGTCGGCGAGGACATCCCGCGGCCAGCCGTGGATCTCGACGAAGCGCCGGTTGACGAAGCGCGGGCTGCCGCTCGCCCGGTCCGCCACCACGATGCCGACCGGCAGGTTGTCGAGCACCGTCTCGGTGAAGCGGTTGCGCCGCTCCAGCTCGGCCTGGGCCTCCTGGACGCCCCTCACCGCCGCCTTCTGCGCCGTGATGTCGCGCGAGATGCCCAGCACCGACCGCGCCCTGCCGGCGGGGTCGGCGATCGGCACCAGCCAGGTCCCCAGCCACACCTCGCCGCCCGGGAAGGCGGCCGGCGCCTCGACGTACAGCTCCCCCCCGCTGTCCAGGACCCGGGCGAGGTGCCGTCCCTGCCGCTCGCCCAGCTCGCCCGGGAAGAGCTCCCCCCGCGGCCGGCCGACGAGCTCGTCCGGCCGGGCGCCGAGCTGGCGCGCCCCGAACTGGTTGACGAACTCCACCCGGTCGTCGCGGCCGACGATGAAGATCATGTCGTGGGCCGCCTCGGCCAGGGTCCGGTAGCGCAGCTCGCTGTCCCGCAGCCCCTGCTCGGCCCGCTTGCGGTCGGTGATGTCGAGGGCGGTGAAGGTCACCCCCAGCGCCCAGTCGTCGGGGTCGAGGGGCGTCGAGCTGAGCAGCACGTCGACCGCTCGACCGTCGCGCGCCTGCCACCTGGTCTCGACCGCGCCGGCGCCGCGCTCCCTGATCTGACGGTACTTCTCCCGGCCGACCCACTCGAACTCCTCGTCCGACGGGTAGAGGACGCGGGCGCTCCGCCCGACCAGCTCGGCGCGGGAGTAGCCCGTCATGCGGCAGATCTCGTCGTTGACCATCAGCAGGACCCGGTCCGCGACCAGGCCGATGCCGATCCGGGCCGCCCGCAGCACGCTCTCCAGCGACGCCCGGCTGCGCCGGAGCTCGGTCTCGGCCGCACTGCCCTCGGCCACGGTGTGGAGGAACACCCCCAGCCCGCCCGCGAGCGGGCGGGCGCGAACCGCCAGGAGCTCGCGCAGCGGCGTGCGGTCGAAGGACGTGGTGAACACCACCTCCTGGCCCGTGGCGACGGCCCGCGTCAGCCCCTCCTCGAGAGCCGAGCCGATGGCCCCCGGCACGGCGTCGCGGATGGGGGCCCCCGCGAGCTCGTCCGCCCTGCGGCCGAGGAGGCGCTGGGCGGCGCGGTTGAGGTGACGGACCCGCAGGTCACGGTCGAGGAGGACGCAGGCTTCGGACAGCGCCTCGAGGACCTCGACCACCGCCGCCGTCACCGGCTCGCCGCCGGAGCCACCCTCACCCTGCTGCACGTCGCCCCCTCCCCTCGAGCCCTCGACCCATTCTAACCAGGAGTCGAACCGCGGCATGCCCCCCTCGCCCCCGGGCGCGCCGCCAGCACCGGCCCGGGCGACCCGGCCGCCTGCTACACTCCGGTGAGGACCACCCGCGGCGGCCCGTGCTCGCGGCAGGGGGGGGCGGTGGCCTGGGCTCTCGAGCTTGAGGACGTCAGCAAGCGCTTCGGCGCCGTGACCGCCGTCGACCGGCTGACCCTGCGGGTCGAGCAGGGGGCCCTGGTCGGCCTCCTCGGCCGCAACGGCGCCGGCAAGTCGACCACCATCAACCTCGCCACCGGCCTGCTGGCGCCGAGCTCGGGCACCATCCGCGTGCTCGGGCTCGACCTCGCGGCCCACTCTGTCGAGGTCAAGCGCCGGATCGGCGTGATGCCCCAGGCCGAGGGCCAGCTCGACTGCCTCACCGGCCGCCAGGTGCTCCACTTCGTCGGCCGCCTGCACGGCCTCGAGGAGGCCGAGATCGGCCGCCGCGCCGGCGAGCTGCTCGACCTGCTCGAGCTCGACGCGCCGCCTCGCGCCCTGGTCCGCGACTTCAGCTTCGGCATGAAGAAGAAGCTGGCCCTGTCGGCGGCGCTCATCCACGCGCCGCGGCTCGTGTTCCTCGACGAGCCCTTCGAGGGCATCGACCCGGTGACCTCCCGGACCATCAAGGACATCCTCCTCGGCCTCCACGCCAAGGGCGTCACGGTCCTGCTCAGCTCGCACATGCTCGAGGTGGTGGAGAAGCTCTGCCCGCAGATCGCCATCGTCGAACGCGGCCGGCTGCTGGGCCAGGGCAGCCTCGACGAGCTGCGCCAGCTGTTCGAGCGCGGCGGCAGCCTCGAGTCGCTCTTCCTGGGCCTGCTCGGCGGCGCCCGCCAGGGTGAGCTCGAGTGGCTGTGAGCCAGCTCAGGGCGTTGCTCACCGTGCAGGCGCAGTCGGCCTGGAACCGGAGCCTGCGCGAGTCCGGCGTGGTCGGCCCGGTCGCCACCGCCGGCGTGTACGCGCTGGCCCTCGCCGTCCTCGCCCTCCCCGGCGGCATGTGCCTGGAGGCCGGCTGGGACCTCGGCCGCCGGATCGCGGCCGGCGACCACGGCGAGGCCATCCGCCTCGTGACCGCGCTCGAGGCCCTGTTCACGGTGGCGTTCGCCGTCTGCGGCGCCTTCCGCCACCGCATCGCCTTCGCCCACCGCGACCTCGGCGCCTACCCCATCCGCCCGCTGACCTTCCTCGCCGCCGAGATCCCGGCCGGCGCCTTCGAGGTCTTCCCGCTCCTGGCCTCAGCCGGCATCCTCTGCTCCCACCTCGGCGCCGCCCTGGCCCTGCCGGCGGCGAGCCCGCTGGTCGCCCTCCTCGCCCTGCAGGCGGCGGTCTTCATGCTCCTGCTCCAGCACCTGCTCGGCAGCTGCAAGCGGCTGCTGCAGAAGCGTCCGCTCCCGGCGCTGCTGGTCGGCGGCGCGCTGGCTGCGGCGCTGGTCGTGCCGCTGGTGGCACGCGGCGGCGACCCGCGGCCGGCGATCGGAGCCGCCGCCGTGCGGTTGATCGCCGCCCTGCCCTCGTCGCAGGGCTGGGCCGGGCTCGCCGACCTGCTCGCCGGCCGACTCGGCGCGGCCGCGGGCCGGTGGGCCTGCATGGCCGCGGTCACCGCCCTGCTGCTCGGCCTCACCGCTCGGGTGCACGCGCGCGAGATGCGGATGGAGAGCACGCCGACGCTGCGACGCAAGGGCGAGCCGCGGCCGCTCTCCTTCCGCTGGCCGCCGCTCGGCATCGCCCGCTTGCACCAGAAGCAGGTCCTCGCCACCCGCCAGGGCACGACCCAGCTCGCGGTGTCGGCCATCATGGGCGCGTGCGCCGTGGTCACCCTGTGGGCGGTGCGCGACGTCGCCGGCCGCGGCGAGGAGCTGCCCGAGGCCCTCGCCTCGACCCTCGCCGCGACCTCCCGCCTGCCCCTGCTCGAGATCGTCCTGTTCGTGCTGCTGTGGACCGCGGCCGAGACCTGGACCAACCACTTCGGCTGGGACGCGGGCGGCCTGCGCGTGCTCCTCACCGCGCCGCTCGCCATCCCCGTCCTGCTCGCCGGCAAGCTCCTCGGCACGCTCGAGCTGGTCGGCGCGCATCTGGCGCTGGGCGCGGTGCCACTGCTGCTGGTCTACCGGCCGGGCCTGCACGAGGCGGTCACCGCCCTGGCCGCGGTCGCCTGGGCGGCGGTGGCGGCCAACCTCGGCGGCCTGGTGATGGCGATCCGCTTCCCCCGGTCGCAGACGGGCGCCGTCGCCACGGCGACGCCGGTCTACCTCGGCTGGGTCCCGGGCGTCCTCATGCTGGTCCTGGCGCAGGCGACCTGGGTCGTCCACCGCGTCGCCGGCGCGGTCGGCCCCTGGGCCCCGCCGCTCGTCTTCCTCCTCCTCCTCGCCGCCGCGGTCTACGGCTCCCACCGGGCGCTGCCCGCCCTGGCCCGCTTCTTCCTCGCCAACCAGGAGCGGCTGCTCGGGACGTGAGGCCGCCCCGCCCCCTCAGAACTCGAGCCTCACCCCGACCTCGTAGCGGCGGGGACGGCTCCACTCCAGCTCCTGGCCCCACTCGTAGTCGGGGTCGTAGTCCTTGGTCCACCACCAGACCGGCTCCTCGTCGCCGAAGACGTTGACGACCGCGGCGCTGAGCTCCAGGGTCACGCCCTTGAACCGGAAGCCCTTGGACAGGCCGAGGTCGAGCTGGTCGTACGCCTCAGGGGCGCGACGGCTGCCGCGTGGCTCGAGGTAGGCGTCGTTCGCCAGCGACCCGCCGTTCTGGCAGTACAGGTCGACGACCCAGTCGTAGCCGTCCGCGGTCAGGTTTCCGAGGCGATTGCACGCCGCGGTGACCCAGAGGACCCGCGGGGACTCCCAGGTGTAGTCGAGGCTCAAGGTGAAGTCGAGCGGCAGCAGCCAGAAGCCGTTGAGCCTGACCCGGTGCCGGGCGTCGTCGTCCATGTAGCCGTAGACGTTGTAGAAGTCGAGCGGGAACGCGTCGTACTCGTCGGACGCGTACATGAAGCTGACGTCCGAGATGCCGTTGCCCTTCGACTCGGACCAGGTGTAGCTGCCCTTGAGCCGCACGGCCTCGGCGCGGAGGTCGAGGGCCACGATCACGGCGTCGTAGTCGCGCCGCATGTCGGGCAGGTTGGCGAGGACGAGGCCGGAGCAACCCTCCCAGGTGAAGTCGGTCCAGGTCGAGGGGTCGTCGAAGTCGCCCGGCGGCCGGGTCCCGTCCCACACCCAGTCGTTGTTGCGGCAGGTGTCCTCGAGCAGGTTCCACCTAACCTGAGCGATTCGCGGGTTGGACGGCAGCGCAGGGGGCTGGGGT
>CAYTJW010000379.1:0-5540 GCA_964438135.1 uncultured Thermoanaerobaculia bacterium | reverse complement strand
GGTCCCGACCGCCGGCGCCGAGGAGCTGGCCACCGCCCAGCGCCGCGTCGGGCTCGAGGTCGACCGCCGCACCCGCGCCGTGTCCTCGCTCGCGGTGCCTTCGGTGCAGACCGCCACCGACCAGGTGGCCTTCCTCGGCACCGTCCTCCCCTCCCACTCCGGCTCGATCTGGCAGGGGGAGATCTGGGCCTACCCGGTCGACCCGCTGACCGGCCTCATCCCCCTCACCGAGGTGGTCGGTGCCGACGGCGCCGTCGCCTCCGTTCCGGACCCCTCGCGGGCGCTGTGGGAGGGCGGCTCGGTGCTGGCGTCCGCGTCCGCCGCCGGCCGCCTCATGTACTACGGCGGCCCCTCGTCCCGCGGCCTCGCCCTGCCCGGCGACCGCCACGCGTTCGTGTTCGACGACGCCGACGTCGGCGCCCGGGACCGGCTGCGCGGCCTGATCCGCGGCTCGCTCGACGACGCCAGCCTGGAGCAGGTGGTGCGCTTCGTCCGCGGCGACCGCCCGGAGGGGGGCCACGCGCGCCCGAAGCTGGGCGCCGTCTTCCACTCGACGCCGGTGGTGTGCGGCCGCCCGGCCTGCTCCACCTGCTACGTCCAGGACCAGCACCTGGCCGACGGCCAGGGCTACCGCACCCACTTCCGCCGGCGGCACGAGAGGCGGCGGCAGGTGCTGTTCTTCGGCGCCAACGACGGCGCCATCCATGCCCTCGACGCCGGCATCTGGCAGGCGGCGGCAGGCCGCCATGACGCCGGCACCGGCACCGAGCTCTTCGCCTGGCTGCCGCGGGCGACCATGGCCACCCTCGACGACCTGACCTTCGGCGGCGACGGGCGGTGGACCGTCGACGGCACCATCACCCCGGCCGACGTGTGGGTCGACCCGGTGATCCCGGCCGGCGGCGAGCCGGTCCCGTCCGAGCGCGAGTGGCGCACCGTCATCCTCGGCGGCCAGCGCCAGGGCGGTCGCTCGGTGGTGTGCCTGGACGTGACCCAGCCCGACGTCATCGGCCCCGACCGGGTGCCGACGCCGGCCGCGGGCCGGATGCCGAGCTGCACCGAGGGCGGCGCCGGGTGCGCCGGCGACTACCCGGCCTTCCGCTGGGAGCTCACCGACTCGAGCGACGAGGACGGCAACGGTGTGCCCGACCTCGGCTTCACCTGGTCGCGGCCGGTGGTCGGCTTCATCCGGGTCGGCGCCGGCGGCACGATCGACGAGCGGTCGGTGGCGATCTTCGGCGGCGGCTACGACCGCTCCACCGCGACCGGCAACTTCCTCTACATCGTCGACGTCGAGACCGGCCAGACCCTCCTCAAGGAGAACGTCATGGGCGCGGTCCCGGGCCAGGTCGCCGCCCTCGACCTCGACCTCGACGGCTTCCTCGAGCGGGTCTACTTCGGCACCACCGCCGGCCAGGTCTACCGCCTGGACCTGCGCCCGACCGGGGTCCTCGACCGCGCCACCGGCCGCATCACCAACTGGGCGCCGCGGGTGCTCTTCAACGGCGGCCCGGCGCAGCCGGTCTTCCTCGAGCCGAAGCTGGTGCCGGCGGCCTTCGACGACGCCGGCAACCTGCTGGTGGCGGTCTGCGTCGGCACCGGCAACCGCGACGACCTCCTGCAGCGCAACCCGGTGCCGAACCGCTTCTACACCATCCTCGACCGGGACGACGGCAAGACCCTCACCGAGGCCGACCTGGAGGGGGTGCACGCGAGCGCGGCGGCCTCCTCTGCCACCACGGCCGACTTCCTCGACGGCCCGACCCGGCGAGGGTGGTACCTGGCCCTCGGCCGCTGGGAGAAGGTCAACACCGCGGCGCTGGTCGTCAACCAGCAGGCCATCTTCTCTACCTTCACGCCGCCCCCGGCGGCCGCCGCACCCGACCGGCCGTGCCAGGCGGGCGGCGGCGCCCGCACCTACGTCGTGCTCCTGGCCAACGCCAACCCCCCTGCGGGCATGGCCGAGCGGTGCCAGCGGCACGGCGGCAGCGCGTTTCTCGCCACCGACCCGGTCGCGTACGCCGGCGCGGACGGCGAGCTGCACGTCGTCCAGTGGCTCGACAACCTGGCCCTGGTCGAGCCGGTCGCGCCCTGGCCGGTGCCGCTGCGGGTGCTGTCCTGGAAGGAGGAGTAGGGCCTGCCCGCGCCCGCTCCGGGCGGGCGGGGGCGCTGACGGCTGAAAGCCCTAGCCCGGATATCTCACCGGGGTGCGTCGCGAGGGCGCCGAGATGCCTGTCAGGGTGGTGATTCGTAGGCAGGCGACGCCGAGGCGTACTCAACAGTACGTCGCAGGCGGCGCCGGCCGAGAAGCGCCGCCATGGCGGGCAGATCGGCGTCCGCAGCAGCAGCTCGGTGAGATATCCGGGCTAGAATGGGCGGGAGGAGACGGTGGCCAGGATCCTCGTGGTCGAGGACGAGCGGCTGGTGCGGGAGTCGATGGCGGTGTTCCTCGGCCTCCACTACGAGGTGGAGGTGGCGGCCGACGGCCGCAGCGGCCTCGACAAGGTGCTGCGGGAGCGGCCCGACCTGGTGGTGCTCGACATCGGCCTGCCCGGGCTCGACGGCCTCGAGGTCTGCCGCCAGCTGCGGCAGCGCGGCTTCACGGCGCCGGTGCTGTTCCTGACCTCGCGTCGCGAGGAGCTGGACACCCTGACCGGCTTCGCGGTCGGCGGCGACGACTACATCGTCAAGCCGGTGTCGCTGCCGCTGCTCGAGGCCCGCGTCCACGCCGCCCTGCGGCGGGCGGTGGCGACCCCGTCGGCGTTCGAGGAGGTCCACGCCTGGGGGTCGGTGCGGGTCAACTTCACCACCCACCAGGTGCTCGTCGACGGCGAGCCGGTGACCCTGTCCGCCAAGGAGATGGACCTGCTCCGCTACATGGTCCGCAACCGCGGCGTGCTGCTGAGCCGGGAGGCGCTGCTGGGCGACGTCTGGCACTACGAGGCGGACGTCTCCTCGCGCACCGTCGACACCCACATCCTCAACCTGCGCCGCAAGCTGCGCGACGGCCAGGACGGCCAGACCTACATCCACACCATCCGCGGTCGGGGCTACCGTTTCACGGGCTAGCGGGGCACGCCCCGGCCGGTCGGGGCGGGTTCCCCCGCACCCGTGCCCGCACCCCCGCCCCTACCCGTGACCGTGGCCGGTGTCCGGTGCCGCGCGGGGGGCGATCGCCGTCGCCACCGCCGTGGCGAGCTGCTCGAGGGAGAACGGCTTGTGCAGCCAGCCGGCTGCCGCCGGCAGGGCGCCGGCGTCGACGGAGCCGGGGTAGCCGGTCATCAGCACCACCGGCACGCCGAGGCTCTGCTGCTCGAGCTCGTGGAGCACCTCCGCCCCGCCCAGGCCGGGCATGACCAGGTCGACCAGCACCAGGGCCACCTCGCCCGGGTGACGGTGGCAGAGCTCGATCCCCTCGCGGCCACTCGCGGCGGCCAGGGCGCGGTAGCCGAGCTGCTCGAGAGCGGCGGCGGTCGAGCGCCGCAGCACCGGGTCGTCGTCGACCACCAGCACCCGCCGCCCCCCCCCCGCCGGCGGCTCGGCCTGCGCCGCCGGCTCCGGCTCCCGGGCCGGGGACGCCGGCAGCGGCAGCAGGACGGTGAAGGTGGTGCCGTGCCCCTCGCGGCTGGCGAAGCCGACCTGGCCGCCGTGCTGCTCGACCGCGGCCAGCGCCTGGGCCAGGCCGAGGCCGGTGCCGCGGCCCGCCTCCTTGGTGGTGAAGAACGGCTCGAAGACGCGCGGCCGTGCCGCTTCCGGGATGCCGCAGCCGGTGTCCTCGACCTCGAGGCGGGCCCACCGCCCGGCGTGGGCGGCACCACCCGGCGGCTGGTCCTGGGCGGACAGCCGAACTCGGAGCTCGCCGCCGGCGGGCATGGCGTCGCGGGCGTTCAGCGCCAGGTTGGCGACCACCTGCTGCAGCTGGGCCGGGTCGCCCTCCACCGTGCAGGGGGCGCAGCCGACGTCGAGGGTGATGGCGATGGTCTCGGGGATGGTGCGGCGCAGCATGGCGACGGTGTCCTCGAGCAGCGGCGCCAGGTCGACGGGCTCGAAGGTGGCCGCGCCGGGGCGGCTGAAGTCGAGGATCTGCCGGATCAACCGGGCGCCCCGGTGGCCCTCGGCGCTGATGTCGCCGGCCATCGCCGCGAGCCGCTCGGGCAGCGCACCGGACAGCCGCAGGACCTCGCTCGCCATCACGATTCCCTGCAGGATGTTGTTGAAGTCGTGCGAGATGCCCGCGGTGAGCTGGCCGATGGCGGCGAGCCGTTGCTGGCGCGCCCGGCGTTCCTCGGCCTGTCGCTCGGCCGTCACCTCGCGCAAGATCACCACCGCCCCGCCGGGCGGCTCTCCGACCGGGCCGGCCGCGACCGCGACCACCCGTCGCTCCGGCGTCTCGACCACCACCTCCCGCACCGTGCCCCCGGGCAGCCCGGCGAGCTCGTCGACCCGCCTCCCGGCCAGGGTCAGCGGGTGGTCGGGGCCGCCGCCAGAGGTCAGCAGCGGCAGGACGGCGCGGGCGGCGCGATTGGCGAGCACCGTCAGGCGGTCGCCGTCGACCACCACCACGCCGTCCGGCAGCTGCTCGAGCAGGTCGGCCAGACGACGGCGCTCGCGGTCGAGGCGTTCCTCGAGGCGTGCCTGGTGGAGGGCGATGGCGAGCTGGTCGGCGACCTCCTGCAGGGTGAGGGCGTGCTCCGCACCGTAGGCCCGCTCCGCGCGGGTCGCGACCGACAGGACGCCGATCAGCTGGC
This sequence comes from uncultured Thermoanaerobaculia bacterium, assembly GCA_964438135.1. GTDB lineage: Bacteria > Acidobacteriota > Thermoanaerobaculia > Thermoanaerobaculales > Sulfomarinibacteraceae > CAYTJW01. The sequence continues at coordinate 792 of CAYTJW010000379.1, read as the reverse complement.
CCTCGGCGGCGAGGGGCAGCTGCAGCAGCGAGCGCGCGCCGGCCGCGGCGAGGCCCAGGCCCTCGTCGGCGAAGGGGCCGGAGTGGTCGACGCGAGCTTCGCCCCTCGCCAGCGCGGCCAGCCCCGCGAGCTCGTGCCGGGGGTGGCGTCGGGCGCCCGGCGCCTCGCCCGCTCCGGTACCGGCGACGCGGGTCTCGGCCTCGTCCGGCCGACCCTCGTCGAGCACCGTCACGGCCGCCAGGTCGCACGGCAGGACCTCCGGCAGGTGGTCGAGGGCGGCCCGGGCGATGGCGTCGACGCCGGCCGCCGACAGGGCGGCGCGGCCGATCGCCGCCATCGCCGCCAGGGTGTGGAACTGCCGGCCGAGCCGGGCCGAGGTGGCGTTGAAGGCGTCGGCCAGCTCCTCGAGCTCGTCGCGGCTGACCACCTCGACCCGGCCGGAGAAGTCCCGGTTGGCCAGGCGTCGAGTCGCCTCGCGCAGCTCCTCGAGCGGCTTGAGGCCGCGTCGGACCTGGAAGAAGCCGAGCAGCAGCACGACCCACAGCGACAGCAGCACGGCGAGCGGGAAGTCGCGCCGGAAGTCCGCGAGCGGCGCCAGCGCCCGGTCGCGCGTCTCGACCGCCACCACCGTGCAGTCCGGGTGCAGGTAGGCGGCGTCGAGCGGCAGCCGCCCCAGGCCGGCGAGGAGCTCCTGGCCCTCTCCCCGCCACCGCAGCCAGTCGCGCCGCTCGCCGTGCGCCTCGACCGCCGCGGCGACGAGCTCCTCGGGCAGGGCCCGCGACCGCAGCAGGG
>CAYTJW010000378.1:0-5541 GCA_964438135.1 uncultured Thermoanaerobaculia bacterium | reverse complement strand
GACCAGGGGGTCGCCGGGGGCGACCACCCACACCCGCGCCTGCCGCGGGTCGTCCTCCGAGATCACCACCGAGATGCGCGGCAGCCGGGCCACGGCGCGGCGGGCGGCGTCGGCCAGGGTGGTGGGCAGCTCGACCGCGACCGCGGCCGGGTCGACGGCGTCCAGCACCCGGCGGGCGAGAGCGGCGAGGTCGACCCGCTCGTGCAGCACCGGCAGCAGGCGAATGCCGGCGGCGACCTCGGGGGCGATGGCGTCGACCGCGAGCGGCGGCATCGGCCCGCGTCCCCGCCTCAGCGGCGGTCCGGCGGGCGGACCAGGAAGGGCTCGGCCTCCTCGGCGGTCAGGGCGAGGCGGAGGGAGAGGTTGAACGCCCCGGCGGCGTCGGCGGCCTCGCCCCGTCGCAGCAGCTTCATGGCGTAGCGGGCGACGTTGACGCCGTCGCGCACCGAGTGGCGCAGCTCGGCCAGGTGGGCCGCGCGGAGGAAGGTGAGGACGTAGTCGAGCACCTCCCCCTCGACGTCCGGCACCTGCTCGGACAGGATCGCGCGCTCGTCGTCCTGGTCGGGGAAGTCGACGTAGATCTGCGGCATCAGCCGCGAGTGGATGTACTCCGGCACCTCGTAGGTGGAGGCGTCCTCGTTCATGGTGGTGACGAAGCGGAAGTCCGGGTGGGCGTGGACGGTGACGCCCGCGACCACGCTGTCGACGCTGCGGCGGTGGTCGAGCAGCGGCGCCAGGCTGGCCCACGAGCGCTCGCTCATCCGGTTGCCCTCGTCGAGCACCAGGACGCCGCCGCGGAGCATGGCGGCGACGAGCGGCGACGCCATGTAGCGCACCCCGCCCTCGGGCGCCAGGACCGGGGTCACGAGCAGGTCCTCCGGCCGGGTGTCCATGGTCGCCTGGAGGATGTAGACCTCGCGCCCCATCTCGCGGGCCGCGGCGCAGGCGAGGGTGGTCTTGCCCACGCCCGGCTTGCCGAGCAGGCGCGGGTTGAGCGGCAGGTCGCGGTCGGAGATGCAGGTCCAGGCGGCCAGCAGCTGCAGCAGCACCTCGCGCTGGCCGACCCAGGTCGGCGTCTCGGCCACCGCCGGTGCGAGGTGCACCCGGACGCCGTCGACCTCGACCGAACGCTGCGACCCGCTCACGGCGGCCATTGTAGCGGACGGCGGCTCGGCCGGATCTCGTCGCCGTCCGCCGGCGGGCCGGACGGTCGTCCAGGGACCGGTCACCGCCGCTGTCGTGGGTCAACAGTCGGCGAGGAGTGTCAGGGCTGTGTCAAAACCGCCGCGCCCGAGGGGTTTGTCGGTGACATCCGGTCGAGTTGGAGCGATACTCTGGGTACTGTCATGGGGAGCCGTGTCACCGCCCTGCTGACCGGGTTCGAGCTGGACGAGGGGCGCCGGGTGCAGCGGCGCCTGTCGGCCCGGGGGCTCGACGCCTGGGAGATGGAGTGGAGCGCGGACCTGGTCGACGTGGTCCTGGAGCGGCGGTTCGACGCGGTGGTGGTGCGGTACCCGCTGCCCGGCCCGTCGCTGGCGCGGTTCCTGACCGCGCTGCGGGGGGCCGACAGCCCCTGCCGCCACACCGGGCTGGTGCTGTCGGTGCGCGAGGACTGCGTCGACCTGGCGCGGGAGTTCCTCGGCCACGGTGTCAACCGGGTGGTGCCTGCGGCCGAGCCCGTGGACCGGCTGGTCGAGGCGGTGTTCGACCTGCTCGAGGTGGCGCCGCGGCAGCCGCTCCAGCTGCGGGCCAGGGTGGTGGTCCAGCGGCCCGGCCTGCCCGCCATCTCCCTCTGCCAGACGGTCAACATCTCCCGCACCGGCATGCTGCTGCGCGGCTTCGGCCACTACCCGGTGGGGGCGCCGCTGGACTTCGAGCTGGTCGCCCCCAGCGGCGGGCCGCCGATCCGCGGCAGGGCCAGCGTCGCCCGCCAGGCGCTGCCCGAGCGGGAGGGCCTGGAGGGCTTCGGCGCCCGCTTCCTGGCCCTGGCCGCCGACGACTGGGACCGCCTCGACGGCCTCCTCGAGGCCCGGCAGAGCTAGCGGGCGCCTCCCGGCCGGTCGAGGCGTGTGGGTGGGTCGGGCTCGCCGACACGCCGTCGGGGGCGGGGGCCGAAGCCCACGCTGACGTTCGCCCGCGGCCGCATCCCCGCGCGCGCCAGGGTGGTGCGGCTCGTGGTCGGCGAGCAAGAGGTAGAGTCCCCGCATCCCCGCGCGCGCCAGGGTGGTGCATTTCGGGACCCGACAGTGTCACACTGGGCGCGGGGGCGAGACGGGCTCCGTGGACCAGCTGCCGGGGGAGTGCTGCCGGGCGCCGGGTGCGGCGCGCGTCGCCTGCCTGGCCCTCGCCCTGGCCGGTGCCGGCAGCGGCGCGCTGGCGCTGGACCCGGCCAAGCAGCTGACCCAGTTCACGCGCACCACCTGGAACGACGAGCTGCCGCAGAACACGGTGCGGTCGGTCCTGCAGACCGCCGACGGCTACCTCTGGCTCGGCACCTACGAGGGCGTGGCCCGCTTCGACGGGGTCCAGTTCACGCTCTTCGACCGCTCGCGCACCGGCGACCTGGCCGGCACCGCCGTCAACCACCTGCTCGAGGACGCGGGCGGCGACCTCTGGCTCAGCACCAACGGCGGCCTCAGCCGCCGCCGCGCCGGCGTCTTCCGCACCTTCACCGTCGCCGACGGCCTGCCCTCGGACCAGGTCAACTCGAGCTGCGTCGGACCGGGCGGCGCGCTCTGGGTGGCGACCGACCGCGGCCTCGCCGTGCAACGCGGCGAGACCTTCGCCGCCGCCGTCGCCACCGGCGAGGGGCCGGTCGACGCCCGCGCCCTCGCCCTCGACCGGGACGGCAGCCTGTGGGTGGCGGCGAACCGGGGGCTGTACCGGCTCCGCGACGGCCGCTTCGACCGGCTGACCACCGCCGACGGCTTGCCGGACGACCGCTGCTGGGTGCTCCACGTCGGCCGCGACGGCACCCTCTGGGTCGGGACCGAGGGCGGCCTGGCCCGGCTCCGCGACGGCCGGGTCGTGCCGTGGCCGGCGGCGCGCGCCCTGCCGGACCCGTTCGTGCGCGCGATCTGGGAGGACCGGGACGGCAACCTGTGGGTCGGCACCGAGGACTCGGGGCTGTCGCGCCTGGCCGGCGACCGCGTCGACACGCTGGGCGAGGCCGACGGCCTGACCCACAACCACGTCCGCTGCATCTTCGAGGACCGCGAGGGGAGCCTGTGGGTCGGCACCAACGGCGGCCTCAACCAGCTCCGGGACGGCAAGTTCACCACCTTCTCGACCCAGGAGGGGATGGCCCACGACTTCGCCCGGGTGGTGCTCGAGGGGCGCGACGGCTCGATCTGGGTCGGCACCGACGGCGGCGGCCTCGACCGCCTGCGGGACGGCGCCTTCACGTCCTACTCGGTCGGCCAGGGCCTGCCGTCGAGCTCGGTGCGCGCCCTCGCCGAGGCCTCGGACGGCACGCTCTGGGTCGGCACCCGCGCCGGCCTCGCCCGCTTCGACGGCCGCCGCTTCGTCACCCTGACCACCGCCGACGGGCTGACCTCGAACCTGGTCCGCGCCATCCTCGAGGACCGTCACGGCGCGGTGTGGGTGGCCGGCGAGACCGGCGGCCTGAGCCGGATCGCGCCGGGCGGGGAGGTCGCCACCCTGACCACCGCCGACGGCCTCGCCGGCGACCGCACCCGGGCGCTGTACGAGGACCGTGACGGCCACCTCTGGGTCGGCACGTGCAGCGGCGCCAGCTGCCTGCGGGACGGGTCGTTCCGCAACCTCACGACCGCCGACGGCCTGCCCAACGACATCGTCTTCACCTTCGCCGAGGACCGCCGCGGCAACCTCTGGATCGGCACCGACGGGGGCCTCGCCCTGCTCCGCGGCGGCCGCGTCACGGCCTACACCATGGCCGACGGGCTGGCCGAGGACACCGTCTTCCGGCTGCTCGAGGACGACCAGGGCTACCTGTGGATGAGCTCCAACCACGGCATCTCGAGGGTCGCGCTCGAGGACCTCTACGCGGTCGCCGACGGCCGCGCCAGCAGGGTCTCGGCGCAGTCCTTCGGGCGCGCCGACGGCATGCGGGCTAACCAGTGCAACGGCGTGTCCCAGCCGGCCGGCTGGAAGACCCGCGACGGGCAGCTGTGGTTCCCGACCGTCAAGGGCGTGGTGCGGGTCGACCCGGCGGGGCTCAAGGCCAGCCGGCTGCGGCCGCCGGTGGTGCTGGAGCAGGTCTGGGCCGACGGCCAGCGGCTCGACCCGGGCGCGGCGGCGACCGTCGCCGGCCGCAAGCTCGAGGTCCACTACACCGCCCTGAGCTTCGTCGCCCCGGAGCGGGTCCGCTTCCGCTACCAGCTGGAGGGCTTCGACCCCGGCTGGGTCGAGGCCGGGGCGCGCCGCACCGCCTACTACACCAACGTCCCCCCCGGCCGCTACCGCTTCCGGGTCACCGCCTGCAACGCCGACGGGGTGTGGAACCAGCAGGGGGCGTCGTGCGCCTTCGCCGTGCCGACGCCGCTCTACCGGACCTGGTGGGCCTACGGTCTCTACCTGCTGGCGGCGGTGGGGATCGGCTGGGGCGGGGCGCGGTTGCGGGTGGCCAACCTGGCGCGGCGGAACGCGCTGCTCGAGGAGCGGGTGGCCGAGCGCACGGCCGAGGTCGAGGTGCGCACCTCCCAGCTCGAGCAGGCCAACCTGGCCCTCGCCGACAAGCTGCGGCAGATCGAGCTGTCCGAGCTGCGGGCGCACGAGTCCGAGGCCCGGGCGCTGGAGGCCAACCGCGCCAAGACCGTGTTCCTGTCGAACATGAGCCACGAGCTGCGCACGCCGCTCAACTCGATCATCGGCTTCGCCAGCATCCTGGTCGAGCGGCTGCGGGGCCGGGTCGACCCGCGGCTGGAGAAGTTCCTGCGCAACATCCTGGCCAGCGGCGAGCACCTCCTCCGGCTCATCAACGACCTCCTCGACCTGGCCAAGATCGAGGCCGGCCGCATGGAGCTGCAGGCCGAGAGCTTCGAGCTGCGCGAGGTGGTCGACGGCGTCCACAACGTCATGCGCGGGGTCGCCTCCGACCGCGGCATCTCGATCGGGGTGGAGATCGCGGCCGACGTGCCGCGCATCACCGGCGACCCGGTCCGGGTCAAGCAGATCCTGTTCAACCTGCTGTCCAACGCGGTCAAGTTCTCGCCCCGCGACGCCACCGTCACGGTCCGCGCCGCCTTCCTCGCCGCCGCCGCGTCGCCGCTCGCGGTCGAGACGGTCCGGGTCGACGTGGTCGACCGCGGCATCGGCATCCGCCGGGAGGACCTGGAGCTGATCTTCGAGGAGTTCCGGCAGGTCGACGGCGGGCCGGGGCGGCGCCACGAGGGCACCGGTCTGGGGCTGCCGCTGGTGCGGAAGCTGCTCGAGCTGCACGGCGGCCAGGTCGTGGTCCAGTCCGAGCCCGGTCGCGGCAGCACCTTCTCCGCCCTGCTGCCGGTCGAGGCCCGCCCCTGCGAGGCGCCGGCGCTGCGCCGGGCCGAGCCGGAGGCGGGG
>CAYTJW010000377.1:0-5544 GCA_964438135.1 uncultured Thermoanaerobaculia bacterium | reverse complement strand
TGGTGGAGGAGCGGATCTCGGACCGGCGGGTCCTCAAGCTGATCCGGAAGTGGCTGGAGGCCGGGGTGATGGAGGACGGGACGGTGAGGGAGACCCTGGCGGGTACGCCGCAGGGGGGAGTGATCTCGCCGGTGCTGGCCAACATCTACCTGAACCCTCGCCGCTCGCGAGAAGTGACCCAGTAGTGCTCGGATAGAGTGACCCCTTGGGTGCGCAGGTCGATGATGGCCGTGTACAGGTGTTGCTGTCGCTGAGTCGAGGTGTGGGTTTCACCGTCGTCATCCACGCCGGAGGCGTGGGGGTGGGTGGCGGGTGGTTTACGGTCGGCCGGGGCGCTGGTCGGGCGGTTCGGTTGGGGTCAGGGGGAGGCCGAGGCGCTGCATCTTGTCCGCCAGGTACTCGAGGTAGGCAGGTTCGAGGGGATGGCGGAGGATCTCGGTGATCACTGGCTGGAAGTAGTGCAGGGAGTGGATCGGCTCCAGCGGTGGGAGGTCGGGCGGGCGGGAGCGTCGGCGGACGGTGGCGAGGAGGATCGCCGCTGCGACGACCTCGAGGCGGACGCCGCGGTCGAAGAGCACGCCGGCGAGTCGGCGGTCCGCCGGTCCGGCTCTGCCGGGGGTGTCGGGGGCGGCTCGGTAGCGCTCGAGGACTGCAGCGACGAAGGGCTCCCGGCCAGTCATGTTCGGTCCTGGTAGTCCGTGCTCATCCCTGCGGCTCGCGGAGGCTGGGGCCGTCGATCTTGATCGTGTGGCAGAAGTGCCGGAGCCGGGACAGGAGGGGGTCGACCATGGCGCGGTTGCCGAGGAAGCCGGCCCACTCCTCGTAGGCGAGGTTGGTGGTGATGATGGTCGGGTGGCGGCGGTAGCGCTCCTCCATGAGCTTGAAGAAGACGTTGGCCTGCTCCGGCTTGACGTTCAGATAGCCCAGCTCGTCGATGGCGAGGACGTCGATGCGGGCCAAGTGGTTGACCAGCTTGCGGGAGGAGCGGTCGGCGAGCGAGGCGTACATGTCGTCGAGCAGGTCCTGGGCGCGGACGAAGCGGCCGCGGTAGCCGTTCTGGATCGCCTTGAGCACCAGCCCGATGGCGATGCCGGTCTTGCCGACGCCGGTGGGGCCGATCAAGACCACGTTCTCGGCCTTGGCCACGAAGTCGAGCTCGGCCAGCTCCCGCACCTGCCGGCGGCTGACGCCGGGCTGGCGATCGAAGGGGAAGGTCTCCAGGCTCCACTGCTCGGGGAGACGAGCCTGGGCGACCCGCCAGGCGAGGGCGCTCTCCTGGCGGGCGTGCCACTGCGCGCGCAGCAGGCGGGCGAAGAGATCCGAGTACGACAGCCCCTGCTCCTCGGCGTGCTTGAGGTGCTCGTCGTAGACCTCGGCGATGCGGCCGAGGTGGAGGCTTGAGAGCAGCTGCTCCAGCTCGTCGGTCATGGCTGTTCTTCTCCTTCGTCGTCGAGGCGGAAGTAGTCCTTGGCGACCCTCTCGAGGACCATGCGCTCGAGGCGGTCGAGGTCGAAGAGGCCGTAGTGGCCGGCCTCGGCCACGGCTTCGAGGAGCGGTGTCCGGGGGTACTCGTTGACGAGGCGCAGGAGCTGACGCAGCGCCAGCCTCGGCTGCTTGCGGCCTCTCTTCTTGAGCCCGTCGACATAGCCGGAAAGCTCGGGCGCGGTCTTGACGATCGCCTGCTCCTCCGGCCACCGCTCAGGCTTCCTCTTGCCCTGACCGCGGGGCCGCCGGTGCTCAGCAAGCGTCACGTGCCGCCCCTCGGGCTCGAGCACCCGCTCGTGCGTCACCCGCTCGCGGTCGTTGAGGCTGATCTCGACTGAGCGCCAGGTCTCCCGCACCTCGACCCGCCGGCCGATCCAGTCCTCCGGGGCCGAGTAGTGGTTGGTGTGCAAGCTGACGTAGCCCTTGACGTCGACCAGCCGGTGGTGCAGCCGGTAGACCTCCGGCGCCCACACCGGCAGCGGCAGAAGCGCGGCGCGCTCTGAAGCGTACAGCTCGCTCGGTGCGGCGCGCAGGTGGCGCCTGAAACGCCCGTTGACGACGTCGCACCAGACCCTGGCCTGGGCGTTGAGGTCGTGCCAGTCGGCAAAGCTCCTGCCGGCCAGGAAGTTGTTCTCGATGAAGTGAAACGGCCGCTCGACCCGCCCCGAGCGGTTGGCGTCGCCGACCGCGTGGGCTCGGAAGGCGAAGCCGTACCGATCAGCCAAGGCCGCCATCTCCGGCGCCGGCTCCATGTCGGCGCCAGTCCCATGCGCCGCCACCACCGAGGTGTTGTCGACCATCGCCACGGCACAGGCGCCACCCAGGTACGCGAGCGCCTGGCTCAGGAACACCTTGCACTCGAAGCGGCTGAATGCCGGGTAGTGCTGGAAGAACAGCATCCTCGAGTAGCACAGCACCAGCGACGCCGTCTGTACCCTCCGGCTGCGACCCCCGATCAGCACCGTGTGCGGCGAGGTGTCGTGCTGCATCTCCGCCCCAGGACCGAAGTCGTAGCTGCCCGACAGCTGCTTCCGCTTCTGGCCGATCCCCTGCCTCCGGCAGAACGCGGTCAGAGCCGGGTACGACAGCTCGGCGCCTGACGCCAGCAGCTCCTCGTGGACCCGCACCAGATTGCCCTCGCACAGGGCGTGGAGACGCAGGATCTCGTCACGGTAGGGCGCCGCCTTCTCCAGCCGCATGACCTCAGGCGCTGAAACCGACTGCGACCGGATCACCGCCTTGACCGCCCCCCGCGACACGGCCAGGGCGCGCGCGATCTGGCGCGTCCCCCGACCGCAGCGCGCAAGCTCCAGAATCGCCCCCCGTTGCTCGGCAGTCAGCATCGCTCACCCCCTCCTCCATCAGCCGCTCGACGAGCCGCAGGTCGGCCGCCGCCTGGCGCACCAGCACCTCGACCGCCTGCCGCTCGGATGGGGCAAGCCCGGCGGTCGCCTCGGACCACCGCCGCACCATCCGGCGCGCAAGACGGGCCACCAGCTCCAGGTCATCAAGCAACGGCTGCGACCGAGGCCGACCGTCATCTCCCTGCTCATGCCGATGAGCCCGCAGGTACAGCAGCGGCTCCGACACCAGGCGGCGACGGGCCTGCCGTGACGCGCCCCGCCACGCCTCGTACACCCTCGCCGCCTCCCGGCTCGACAGCTGAGCGCCGGCGATCGACGACGCCAGGGTCTGACAGTCCTCGACCGTGGCGCGCGCCATCGGCGCCAGACACCGCATCGCCACATGGGCGCCGACACGGCCCTCCCGCACCAGCTCCTGCACCGCCTGCGGCAGCTCCAAGACCAACGCCAGCCGCCGCGACACCCAGCTCGAGCTGCGCCCGAAGGCGCGCGCCAGCGTGCCCTGGCTCATGCCAAAGGCCCGGTGCAACGTGTCGAGCAGCCAGCCCTGCTCCAACGCGCTCTCCCCCTCGCCAGTGCGCAGGGAACGGGTCAGCAGCAGCGCCTCCGCCTCCCCCATGTCCCACACCGTGGCGCGCGCCACGTCGCGGTGGAGCTGCCGCAGCGCCCGCACTCTCCGAAAGCCGTCGACCACCACGTAGCGCTCGCCGCTCGCGACGACCACGATCGGCGCCTGCTGGCCGTCCGCCGCCAGCGACGCCAGCAGCCGTCCCTCTCGCTCCGGACGACGGACCCTCAAGACCTCGTAGCGCAGGTCCAGCTGGTCAAGCTCGAGCTCCACACCGCCCCCTCCCGCCCGGCGAAGAGATCACGCCGACGGTGGAGACAAGCCTGACTCAAGACCGCTCTGTGTTTTCCCATGAGGACCTCGATGTCGGCTGAGATCCCAATCAGAATCAAGAGCTTGCGAGCGTATCTGGATTTTCACCCAGGAGACGACCTCTCGCGTCGTTACGACAAGACTGTCAAGCACTTGCAGCCCGATCTCGTCTTTCATCAGCTCCAGCGGAAGTCGCGCCCCGATCGCAGGCACTGCCAGCGGCTCCGGCAGCCGCGCCGGCGCACCCTTCACCCCGCCCAGCTCCTGCTCCGCCTTCGCCCGCCGCGCCTCCGCCCAGCGCCGCTCCAGCTCCCATCGTGCCCGGTAGTCTGAGTTCCGCGCCCGCCAGCCAGCCTGGTACCGACGCAGCCTCTCCCGCTGGCACTCCGGCCGACTGCATGCCTCCTGCCGCGACCCAACCCGGGGGTCAGGCAGAAACCACCGACGACAGATCTTGCACGGCCGCTTCCTCGCCATGCCCCATCGTCGCCGACCTCCCTCCGCCCTCGCTCGCCAAGACCGACCCTCCTACCCCTGGGTCACTCCTCCCGAGCACACCCGGATCGCTTCCCGCGAGCGGCGAAGCCTGAACGCGTTCGACCGCGAGTGGGAGCTGAGGTGGGGGCATCTCGGGGTGTTGGTGCGATACGCCGACGACTTCGTGATCCTGTGCCGGAGGCGGTCCCAGGCGGAGGAGGCGTTGCTGAGGGCGCGCGAGCTGATGGCGCGCCTCGGGCTCGAGCTGCACCCGGAGAAGACGCGGTTGGTCGATCTGACGTGTGGGCGGGAGAGCTTCGACTTTCTGGGGTGCACGATTCGCAAGCGACGGAGCATTCAGCGCAACCCGCGCTGGCACTTCGTGCAGCGGTGGCCGTCACCCCGGGCGATGAAGCGGATCCGGCAGCGCGTGCACGATCTGACCAGCGCGCGGCGGTCGGGGCTGAGGGACGTGAAGGAGCTGATCGCGGACCTCAACCCGGTTCTGCGCGGCTGGGGCAACTACTTCCGGACCGGGAACGCGGACGACAAGTTCAACCAGGTCGACACGTACGTCCACCAGAGGGTCACTCGGTGGCTGTGGCGACGGGGTGGGCAACGGACGCGCTACCGGGCGAGCAAGTGGCCCCGGGAACGTCTGCACGGCATGGGCCTCTGGCGACTTCGCGGGACCGTCTGCTACCCGACGCAAGCCACATCACGAAGACCATCGGCAAGCCGTGTGCGGGAAAACCGCACGCACGGTTTGAACGGGGGTCCTGACTTCATGACTTGCCAACCGGCAACAAAGGGGTAAGGATCTACCAATGGCAAGAGGACGCCCTGCGCAGCAGGTGGTTGTGAGCCAAGAGGACCGACGCAAGCTTGAGCGGCTGATTCGGCGGCGGACTGCAGCCCAACGGGATGTGGTCCGGGCCAAGGGTGGGTAATGGTGCCAGGCACGCCATTACGCCATTGCGGCGGTGGTGGAGGGCGGGACGCGGGAGTTGAATGGTGCCAGTCACGCCATTTCGCAATTACGGTGCGGTCTCGCCTCACGGGCTTGTCCGCCGGGGTGCTCTCGAGGTGAGGCGTGGTGGATGAGGGTGGCGAGGCGGTGATTGCCGGCTCTGTTTGCCGGCAGGTGAGTGCGGGATAGGTCGGAGTCACCACGGCTCGCGGGATCTGACGGCGCCTTGATGGTGCCCCAGTCACGCCATTCGCCGCACGAGCAGCCGGTCGAGGCGGTGACGCGGTACGGCTACACCGACGACGGCCGGCCGACCACGGCCGAGGGGCCGGACCACGCCCTCGCCACCACCTGCTACCCGGACACGG
>CAYTJW010000376.1:0-5553 GCA_964438135.1 uncultured Thermoanaerobaculia bacterium | reverse complement strand
GGCCGGCGGCGGGCTCGGCCAGCGCCGCGCGCACCGCGGCCAGCCGCGCGAACGCCTCGGGCGTGGCCAGCCGGGCGGTGGCGATCCCGGCCCGCAGGGCGTCCCGCACCTCGGTTGGCAGGTCGTCCGGCCCGAGCACCGCGCCCTGCCCGTTTGCGACCCCGGGAAACCCGGTCACCAGGGCGACGAGCAGGCCCAGCGGCAGGAGCCGGCGAGCGGTCACCACAGCGACTCCCACCACGGCGTGGCCGGCACCTCGCGAGTGACGTTGCTGCCGCAGTGCACCTCGCCCCAGTAGCGGTGGTAGAGGTCCCAGTTCTCGACCCAGTCGACGCCGACGCCGTGCGGGGCGAGGTTGGCCTCCAGCCGGGCGGCGAAGGGGTCCTCGCCGCCGACCTCGGGGCCGTGCGGCGCGGGCGCGCCGAAGCGAGCGGCGGAGAGGGAGATGCCGTTGACGAGCCCGGGCTGGTAGGCGAGGAGCCCGCCGGACTCCTGGCAGAACGTGAACGGCGCCGAGACCATCTCGGCCGCGGTGACGCCGGTGACGGCCTGCAGCTGGTCGACCTGGCCGGCGATCTCGGCCGCGGCCCAGGCCGTGGCGGTGGCGAGGTCGGCGTCGGCCAGCACCTCGTCGACCGTGATCTCGGCCGGCACCCCGCCCATCCAGGTCCTGCCGACGAACATCGGCGTCGCGCCGTGGCCCTGGTCGTGCAGCTCCTGGAGCATGGCCCAGGCCTCGGCCGGGTCGGCCACCAGCATCAGCCAGCCGCGGGGGGAGCTGGTGGCGAGGAAGCTGACCGTCTCGTCGACGTGGCCGACGGTCAGCCAGGAGGTGTCCACCGAGAGCACCGGCTGCAGCCCCTGGGAGTCGACCAGGGTGACGAACGAGCGGTCGGTGTACTCGCTCTCGGTGCTGCCCTGGACGACCCGCCCGAACGGCCAGGCGGCGCCGTCGTGGGAGTAGGGCGGGATGGTCTCCGTGTTGCCGCCGGCGTTGAGGTGCTCCATGGTGTCGGGGTGGGCGGGGTCGTACTGCACCGCGCCGGCCATGTCCGGGCCGCGCAGGTGGGTGAACACCACCCGCCCGGCCGTGCGCAGGCTGCCGCCGTAGTACTCGGGCATGCGGAAGTTGACGTGGATCACGTGCTGGCCGCCGGCGGCGGGCATCGAGGCGTAGGCGGCCTCGAAGTGGTCCTGGGTCCACTGGTCGTTGAAGCCCCAGATCTCGAACAGTGGGTCCGGCACCCCGGCCGCGGTCGCCGCCTTCTGCAGGTCCGCCCGGAAAGCGGCCGAGCCCTGCCAGGAGCCGGCGTTGACGTACACGGTCCGCACCGGGTCGAGGTGGTGGCGGAACAGGACCGGCGCCTGGCGCAGCCGCACCGTGTCGGTGCCGTCGGGCAGCGGCTGGCCGCCGGGCCCGGTGCCGCCGTGGACGACCAGGGTCAGGTCGACGAGGCCGTCCCAAACCGCGGCGTCGCGGACCAGGTCGACCCCCTCCAGCGCCAGCTCGACCCCGGCCCGCAGCTCGGCGGCGGACAGGCCGTCGACCGCCGGGTCGAACAGCTCCCAGCCGAGGGGGGTGGACCGGAACAGGCGCACCGCCGGGGTCGAGACGGTCAGGGTGGCGGAGGCGTCGTCGGGCGCCGCCGGCCAGGGCACGGTCGCGACCCGGGCCAGGTCGAGGAGGTCGCTCGGGCCGTTGACCACCGCGTCGGCGGCGTCGTGGCAGGCCGCGAGCTCACCGTCGGTGCCGGAGGTCGGGCAGGCGCTCTGGTCGTCGTCCAGGTTGGCCAGGAAGATGGCGCCGTGGTCGCGGTCCCAGCTGTCCTCGCCGGCGTCCTCGCTCGGGTCGTCGAGGTCGACGGTGCCGTTGCGGTTGACGTCCGCCCGCAGGTCGACGACCGGGAGGACCGCGCCGACCGTCGCCGACCAGCGCTCCGTGCCGCCCGACTCGAAGCCGTCGGCGAAGATGAGGTCGTCCTGGCTCGCGGCGGTGCCAGCCCCGGCGAGGAGCGCCAGCCCCAGGACCGCGACGGCTCGTCGGGCGGCTGTCATGTGACCGCCGCCATGATAGCGCAAGCGGGCGCCGGCCCGCCGGGGGGCGCGCGGCAACCCTGACCGAGCCGCACCGGGGCGTCGGCGGCGCCCCGCCCGACTCCCTGCTCGCCGCTCGGCACTCGCCGCTCAGTACGTCGCCAGCTCGCCGACCTCGGCCTCGACCGCGCGCAACACGGCGAGGTCCTTGACCGCCGCCATCATGGCGTTGTGGTCCGGGTAGAGCGGCCGGTCGACGTCGAGGAAGGCGACGTGGCGCCGCACCTCGGCCCTGGCGGCCTGGGTGCCGCGACCGGGGGAGTAGGTGCGGAAGTCGAGGCCCTGGGCGGCGGCCATCAGCTCGATGCCGAGCACGCCGTTGGCCACCTCGAGGATCTGCCGCGTCTTGAGGGCCGAGTTCATGCCCATGGACACGAAGTCCTCCTGGTCGGCGGCGGCCGGGATGGACTGGATGAAGGCCGGCGCGGACAGGATCTTCTGCTCCACGACCTGCATGTCGGCGGTGTACTGCGACAGCATCAGGCCCGAGAACATCCCCGCCCCCTTGGTCAGGAAGGCGGGCAGGCCGACCGACAGGGCCGGGTTGGTGAGGCGGTTGAGGCGCCGCTCGGACAGCACGCAGACCATGCAGACGGCGGCGCCGAGGGTGTCGAGGGGCAGGCTGATGGGCGAGCCCTGGAAGTTGGCGCCGGTCAGCACGACCCGGTCGGCGGGCAGGAAGATGGGGTTGTCGCCGACGCCGTTGGCCTCGATCTCCAGCTGGGAGCGGGTCCAGCGCAGCTGGTCGCGGGCGGCGCCGATGACCTGCGGCGTGGAGCGCATCGAGTAGGCGTCCTGGACCTTGGTCTTCTCCTTGCCGGTGAGGAGGTCGGAGCCGTCGATGACCTTGCGCAGGTTGGCGGCCGAGGTGACCGCGCCGCGGAAGCCGCGCAGCTCGTGCAGGCGGGTGTCGTAGGGCTTCATGTTGGCCTTGAGCGCCTCCAGGGTCATGGCGGCGGCGATCTCGGCCTGCTTGAGGAAGCGCTCGGCGTCGTGGACGGCCAGGCAGCCGATGGCGTTGGTCAGGTTGGAGCCGTTGATGGTGGCGAGGCCGTCGCGCGCCTCGAGGCCCGGCACCGGGATGCCGGCCCGCTCCAGCGCGACGCGGCCGGGCAGACGCTCGCCCTCGAAGAAGGCCTCGCCCTCGCCCATCATCAGGAGGGCGATCTGGCTCATCGGCGCCAGGTCGCCGCACGCCCCGACCGAGCCCTTCTCGCACACCACCGGCGTCACGCCGCGGTTGAGCATCTCGACCAGGGTGAGGGTGATCTCCGGCCGGCAGGCGGAGTGGCCGATGGCGTGGACGTTGACCCTGAGGAGCATGGCCGCGCGGACGTGGTCGACCGGCGCCGGCTGGCCGATGCCGGCGGCGTGGTTGTAGACCAGGTAGCGCTGGAACTCCTTGACCTGCTCGTCGGACAGCACGATCTCGGAGAACTCGCCGATGCCGGTGTTGGTGCCGTACATGATCTCGCGCGCGGCGATGCGCTGCTCGATGAAGGCACGGCAGGCCCGGAGCCGCTCGACGGCGTCCGGGTGCAGCTCGACCTTCTCGCCGCGCCGGGCGACGGCCTCGATCTGCTCGATGGTCAGGTTCTTGCCGGTGACGGTGACGGGCATGGGTGGTCCTCCCTGCGGCAGCGGCGGGCTGGCTCCGAGGGGGTCTCGGTGCCGGCCCGGCCCGCGCCGGTCGATTATCGCCGGTTTGCCGGGCGGGTCAAGGCGCCCGGCAGGCGGCGGCCCGCCGCTCACCGCCCGCGGCACGGGGCGGTCACGGCACCGCCTGGTTCCAGGCCTCGGTGTCCCCCGACTCGAAGGTGTCGGCGAAGACGACATCGGTCGAGAGGTGGGCCAGGCCGGCGCCGAACAGCGGGTCCGGGCCGGGGTCGCCGAGGTCGAAGGCGGTGTCGACCAGGATGGCCTCGAGGCCGTCCGGCTCGAGCAGCGGGTCGAGCTGGAGGAGGAGGGCCGCGAGGCCCGCCACGTGCGGCGCCGCGGCCGAGGTGCCGAAGAAGCCGGCCCCGCCCGGCCAGGGCTGGCCGTCGCTCGCGCCACGGGTGGCGGTGGTGACGCCGTCGGCCCCGACCAGGTCCGGCTTGGGCAGGCCGCCCTGCGGCGCGCCGCCGGGGCCGAGGGTCGGGCCGCGGCTGGAGAACGGCTCGAGCGCGAGGCTGGCCCAGTGCACTGCCCCCACCGCGAGCGCGTCGGCCGACTCGGCCGGCACGACCACGGTGCGGTCCGCGACCCAGCGCTCGAAGGCCGGCCCGAAGGTGCGCAGGTTGAGGAAGCGGTTCGAGGCGGCGGCGACCCGGCTCACCGCCAGGTGGTAGGTCGCGGTCTCGCTCGGGGTGAAGGAGATCTCCTCGTACGGCAGCTGCCCGGCAGCGCCCTGCTGCGGGTTGGTCGACGAGGCGACGACGCTCCAGGTCGTGCCGTCGTACTGCCACAGCGACAGGTCGTAGTCGTGGCCCGCCCCGGCAGTCTGGGGGTCGGCCGGCCAGTCGTCCCAGGTCAGGGTCGCCTGGTAGCTGTGACCGGCGTGGAGGGGGCCCCAGCGGTTGCGCCAGAGGCCGTCGAAGCTGTGCCAGTCGGTGCCGGGGAGGGCCGCGAACGGCGCCTGGTAGACCTCGCCGTCGGCCGAGTTGCCGGCAGCGCCGGCCCACATCACGCCGCCCGCCCGGGCCGCGGCGACGGCGGCGTTGAGGGGGTTGTGCGGCGCGGCGGCGCCGTCGTGGGGGAACGGGCCGAGGGCCGAGCACGAGTAGGAGATCACGTCCGCGCCCTCGGCGACCAGCCAGTCGACCGCGGCGTAGAAGTCGGCCTCGCTGGCGTCGTGGGCGAGCAGCAGGTCGGCGCCTGGCGCCATGTCGTGGACGATCTCGGCGCAGGCGGTGCCGTGGTCGGACGGGCCGACCGGGTCGCCGGAGGTGCCGCCGGGCCACAGCGGCACCGCCTCGGGCAGCTCCTCGCCGAGCAGGACGACGAAGCCGGCGAAGCCGGCGCAGTCGAGCACGCCGACGGTCGTCCCGGCGCCGGTGGTGCCGACGCCGTGCACGGGCAGGGCGTTGTGCAGCCGGACCCCCTCGCTCCTGGCCACCGGCTCGCGCCGGACCGGAGTCCGCAGGCCGAGCAGCGGCTCGGCCGCGGCCAGGGCCTCGACCGCGTCGAGCGGAAGACGGGCGAAGACCAGGTCGCCGTGGGCGGCGGTGAACGCCCCGCCGAGCCCCTCCACCGCCCGCCGCACCTCGCGCGCTCGCCCCGGCCGGCTCGTTGCCACCACCTCGACCGCGCCGTCCCGGTCGACGAGGTGGGACAGGCCCTGACGCACCGCGCTCTCGGCCGGCAGGGAGCGGGCGGCCAGGAGCTGGTTCAGGACCGGGTCGAGCCGCGGGTGGCGGGGGGCGAGGCCGTCCCGCCAGGCCTGGACCTCTGCCGCGGGGGGCGGGCCCGGCGGCGGCT
>CAYTJW010000375.1:0-5562 GCA_964438135.1 uncultured Thermoanaerobaculia bacterium | reverse complement strand
CCCCCTGCCGCCGATGCTGACCGCGCTCGACACCAGCGCCGACCAGGTCGTCGACGCCGGCGAGATCGCCGCCGCCGCGACCAGCCTGCTCGCGCTCGACTCGGACGGCGACGGCCAGCTGTCCCCCGACGAATACCGGCCGCCGCGGCCGGGAGGCCCGCCCGGCACGGGCGGGGCGGACGCCCGCCGCAGCCGGGGCGACTCCCGCTCATAGGGAGGGGCGCATGAACCCCAGCCGCCGCGCCATCGTCCCCCTCGCCCTCGTCACCGCCCTGGCGCTCGGCGCCGCCCTCGACGCCGGGGCGGATGAGGCCGCCGCCTTCTTCGACGACAGCGTCGTCGGCGAGGTGTGCCTCACCTTCACCGACCCCGACTGGTACACGACGCTCTACGACAGCCACGCCAACGACCCCGACGACCCTTACTTCCCGGCCACCTTCGAGGCCAACGGCGTGGTCCTCGGCCCGGTCGGGGTGCGCTTCAAGGGCAGCTCCTCGTTCAGCATTCCGGGAGTCAAGAAGTCGTTCAAGATCGACTTCAGCGAGTACGACGACACCGTGACGTTCCTCGGGCTCGCGAAGCTGAACCTGAACAACGGCTTCAAGGACCCGACCATGCTGCGGGAGAAGCTCTTCCTCGACTTCGCCGCTCAGTTCGTTCCGACCATCCGGGCGGCGCACGTGCGGGTGTACGTCAACGGTACCTACTGGGGTCTCTACACGGCCGTCGAGCAGGTGGACGAGACCTTCGTGCAGAGCCGGTTCGGCTACGACGAGGCCGGCAACCTGTTCAAGGGGGCGGCGAGCGACGACGTGACCGGACCCGCCTCCGACTTCGGCTC
Source organism: uncultured Thermoanaerobaculia bacterium (assembly GCA_964438135.1). Classification (GTDB taxonomy): domain Bacteria; phylum Acidobacteriota; class Thermoanaerobaculia; order Thermoanaerobaculales; family Sulfomarinibacteraceae; genus CAYTJW01. The sequence goes on along the minus strand of CAYTJW010000375.1, from coordinate 4,721 downwards.
CGACCTCACCTGGCTCGGGTCCGACCCCACGCCCTACTACGACTCCTACCAGCTGAAGACCAACGAGACGGAGAACGACTACTCTCAGCTCATCACCCTCATCGACGTCCTCAACAACCAGAGCCCGGCCGACTTCCCGACCCTGCTCGAGCCCCTGCTCGACGTCCAGAACGCGCTCACCTCCCTGGCCCTGGACAACCTGTTCGTGAACCTCGACTCGTACCTCGCCTCGGCCCACAACTTCTACCTCTACGACCGCGACGACTCGGGCCGGTTCACCCACGTCTTCTGGGACACCAACGAGTCCTTCGGCCGCTTCCTGATGGGCCTGGGGCCGTCGGAGAACCCCCTCGAGCTCGACCCCTTCTGGTTGCCCGGGCCGACCGGCCCACCGCCGGGCGTGCCGCAGGAGCGACCGCTGATGGAGAACCTGTGGGCGAACGCCGACTACGCCAACGACTACCTCTGCGCCATGCAGCGCATGCTGGACGAAGGCTTCGACGCCACCACCATGCAGCAGCGGATCGACGAGCTGGCCGACCTGATCCGGACGGACCTCTACGCCGACCCGAACAAGATGTACACCAACGCCCAGTTCGAGCAGAACCTGCAGTCGGACATCACGGACGGCCCGGACACGGTCTACGGGCTGCTCCACCTCGTCCAGCAGCGCGCGCCGTACCTAGCCGGCAGGCTCGCGACCACCACGCTCGACTGCCCGGCCGCGCCGTCGGACCTGGTCGGCACCCTGTTCGTCAACGAGCTCATGGCCGACAACGCGACCACCATCGAGGACCCGGCCGAGCCCGGCGCGTTCGAGGACTGGTTCGAGATCTACAACGCCTCGAGCTCGCCGGTCGACCTCGGCGGCCTCTACCTGACCGACGACCTCGCCAGCCCCACCACGTGGCAGGTGCCCCTGGGGGTCACGATCGCGGCCAACGGCCACCTGCTGATCTGGGCCGACGACGAGGAGACCCAGGGCAGCACCCACGCCGGCTTCAAGCTCGGCGCAAGCGGCGAGGCGATCGGCCTCTTTGACCGCGACGGATCGAGCCTGGTCGACTCGGTCGTGTTCGGCGCCCAGTACGCCGACGTCGCCTACGGGCGCTCCCCGGACGGTGGGGACAACTGGGGGTTCATGGCGGCGCCGACCCCGGCGGCGGCGAACGGCCCGCACAACGCGACGCCCGTCATTTCGGGCACGGCGCACACGCCGGCGTGGCCGACCAGCGCCGACGAGGTCCGGGTGACGGCGACCGTGACGGACGACGGCGCCGTGGCCGCGGTCACGCTCACCTTCGACGCCGGCGGCGGCCCGTCGGACCTGCCCATGATGGACGACGGCGCCAGCGGCGACGGGGCGGCCGGGGACGGCACGTACGGCGCGCTGGTGCCGGCGCAACCGACCGCCACCATCGTCCGCTACTACCTCTCGGCGACCGACACCCTCGGCGCGACCGCGACCGACCCGGCCAGCGCCCCGACCGTGACCCACAGCTATGTCGTGGGCTATGTCCGCAAGGCGCTGTTCGTCAACGAGCTCATGGCCGACAACGACGCCACCGTCGAGGACCCGGACGAGCCCGGCGCGTTCGAGGACTGGGTCGAGCTCCACAACGCTGGCACCACCACGGTCGACCTCGGCGGGATGTACATGAGCGACGACCCCGACGTCCCCACCGCCTGGCAGGTGCCGGCCGGGGTCACCATCGCCCCGGGCTCGTTCCTGATCGTCTGGTGCGACGACGACGTGGCGCAGGGCGCCACACACGCCAGCTTCAAGCTCAGCGCCGCCGGCGAGCAGGTCGGCCTGTACGAGTCCGACGCGAACGGCAACGTGGCCGTCGACGCGGTGACCTTCGGCGCCCAGAGCACGGACGTCTCCCTCGGCCGGTGCCCCGACGGCGGCGGTTGCTGGGAGATCATGGGCGTGGCCACGCCCGGAGCCTCGAACTCGTGCGCTGCGCTCGTGTTCGGCGACGGCTTCGAGACCGGCGGCACGACCGCCTGGTCGAGCTCGGTGCCGTGAGCTCCGGTCGGGAGGCGGCTTTACATCTCTTGCAGAAACCTGACCCGATCGTGAAGACTGGGCAGCGGCGGAGGAGGATGCTGGGCATGGAGCGGCACCGCCACCGCGAGGGCCGCCGCCCGGCTCGAGGAGGAGACCGACGATGCGAGCGAACCACCGTCACACCGCCACCGCGGCCACCGCTCGCCTCTCGCCGCAATCGCGCCGCGCCGGGCTCCTCGCCCTGCTGCTCGCGAGCGCCCTGGCCGGGCCGGCCGGGGCGCAGGTCACGAACCAGATCACCGCCCTCGACCCGAGCGCGGCGGCGCAGGGCGAGAGCGGCCTGCTGGTGACCTTCACCCTCGACACCGACAGCCCGCCCGCGCCGCCGGCCGGCATCATGCCGACCAGCGTGACGATCGGCACCCTCGCCGGCACCTCGGTCACCCACGCGAGCCAGTACGCGGTCACCGCGGTGTTCACCATCCCGATGTCGGAGCCGGTCGGCGCCAGGGACTGCAGCGTGGTCTTCCCCACGCCGCAGGGGACCGTCACCTTCTCCCTCGCCGCCGGCTTCGCGGTGACCGCCGCCGCGGACACCCCGCCGTCCATCACCCAGCAGCCGGTGTCGCGGACGGTGCGCCTCGGCGCCCCGGTCACGTTCACCGTGGGCGCCAGCGGGACGCCGCCGCTCGCGTACCAGTGGCAGAAGAACCAGACGGACATCGACGGCGCGACCGCCGCCTCCTTCGGCATCGGCGCGGTGGCGCCGGCCGACGCCGCCGCCTACCGCTGCGTCGTCTCGAACGACTTCGGCACCGCCACCTCGGACGAGGCGCTGCTGACCGTCGACACCAACCCCCCCACCGCGGCCACCTCGTACCTGGTCGTGGACACCGGCCAGGTGACCTGCTACGACGACGCGGCCGCCATCCCCTGCCCGGCGGCGGGGGCGGCCTTCGCCGGCCAGGACGCCCAGCACCTGGGCTACCAGCCGAGCTTCACCGCCAGCGCCGACGGCCTGACGGTGGTCGACCACGCCACCGGCCTGACCTGGCAGCACACCCCGGACACCGACGGCGACGGCGACGTCGACGCGGCCGACAAGATGACCTGGAGCGAGGCGCAGGGCCGCCCGGCCGAGCTCAACGCCGTCTCCTGGGGCGGCTTCTCGGACTGGCGGCTGCCGACCATCAAGGAGCTCTACTCCCTGATCGACTTCCGCGGCACCGACCCCAGCGGCCTGGCCGGCGACGACACCTCCGGCCTGGTGCCGTTCATCGACACCACCTACTTCGAGTTCGCGTGGGGCGACACCTCAGCCGGCGAGCGCATCATCGACTCCCAGTACGCCTCCAGCACCCTCTACGCCGCGGACGGCAACAAGCTGTTCGGGGTCAACTTCGCCGACGGCCGCATCAAGGGCTACGACCTGACCATGCCCGGCGGCGCGACCAAGACCTTCCTCGTCCAGTGCGTGCGCGGCAACCCCAGCTACGGCTACAACCTCCTCGTCGCGAACGGCGACGGCACCGTCACCGACCTCGCCACCGACCTGATGTGGGCGCAGGACGACAGTGGCCTGGGGATGACCTGGGAGGAGGCCCTGGCCTGGGTCGCGGCGCGCAACGCCGAGGGCCACCTCGGCCACGACGACTGGAGGTTGCCCAACTCCAAGGAGCTCGAGAGCCTCCTCGACTACTCCCGCTCGCCGGACACCACCGGCTCGGCGGCGGTCGACCCGATCTTCGTCGTCTCGTCGCTCACCGGCGAGAGCTGCGAGACCGACTTCCCCTGGTACTGGTCGTCCACGACCCACGCCGCCTACTCCGGCTCCGGCGCGGCCGGCGCCTACGTCTGCTTCGGCCGCTCCCCCGGGTACATGGACGGCGCCTGGGTCGACGTGCACGGCGCCGGCGCCCAGCGCTCGGACCCCAAGAGCGGCTCCCTGAGCGCCTACTCCTTCGCCGACTGCGGCTACTACAACGGCATCGCCCCGCAGGGGGACGCCATCCGCATCTCGAACCACGTTCGACTGGTGCGCGGCGGCGACGGGCCGCTCGCGGCGGGCTTCGCCGTCTCGCCGGCAACGCCCACCGACGTCACCCCGGCGACCTTCACCGCGACCGCCAGCGGCGCCCTGTCGCCCTACGCCTTCGTCTGGGACCTGGACGGGACCCCCGCCAGCGGCCAGGTCGCGACGCACACCTTCGCCGCCGGCACCCACACCGTGACCCTGACCGTGACCGACGCCGCCGGCTTCGTGGCGACCTCGATCGGCGAGGTCAACGTCACGGCCACCGGAGCCATCTTCGCCGACGGCTTCGAGAGCGGCTCGACCGGGGCGTGGAGCTCGACCGGCGGCTGAGCCGACCGGCCCGCCGCCTCCTGGCGACGTGACGCCGGGGGCCATCCGGGCTAGACTCGGCCGGTGAGAACGGGACGACGTTCCCTGCTGAATCGGCCCACCCCGACCCCGCAACCGAAGACCCCCACTTCCCCGGCGCCAGCCGGCGGGGGGGGACCTCGTCTCGGGTCCTGGCGCCACGCCCGCCAGAACCCGCCGGAGCCGCCCCAGGAAGGGACCATGCCTCGACCGCCCCGCTGCCGCCAGACGTCCCGAACCACCGCCAGCGCTGGCTCCGGCACGCTGCCGCGACTCGCCGGGCTCGTGCTGGCGGCCGCCCTCGGCGCCGCCTGCGCCGCCACC
>CAYTJW010000374.1:0-5575 GCA_964438135.1 uncultured Thermoanaerobaculia bacterium | reverse complement strand
GGCGACGCGGCCGCCGTGGCCGAGCTGCGCTCGGTCCGACGGGAGGCCGGTCCCGCCGCCACCGCGGCGGCGCGCCTGAGCTCGGTCTTCCTGGTGATGCGCAGGGCCCCGGGCGGCGCGGCAGAGGATGGCGAGCGATGAGCGGAACGGCCGGGACGCACCCCCACCGCTGGCCCGCTCAGGGCTCGGCCCGGAAACGGCCGTCGGCGCGGCGGCGCGCCACCCGCCCCTCGTCCAGCCAGCCGGCCCGCAGACCGGGGAAGGCGTCGAACGCGGGCACGTAGGGCTTGAGGTCGAGGACCGGCGTGCCGTCGAGGAGGTCGAGGTCGGCGACCTCCAGGGTGCTGCCGCGGATGGCGCCGAGGCGGAGGCAGGACAGGCCGATCGGGTTCGGCCGCGACGACGATCGGGTGGCGAACAGGCCGCGCGGGCGGTCGTCGCGGTAGGGCACCACCAGCGGCCGGTAGGCGCGGGCCCGGTCGGCCAGCCACAGGACCCAGATCCGCTCGAAGCCCTCGAGGTCGGCCAGGGCCGGGACGTACTCGGGTGCGAGCTCGATGGTCCCGACCGCCCCCTCGGCGTAGACCGGCTGGATCGGCGTCCCCTCCTGCTCGAGGAAGGGGGAGCGGGCCACGCCGATCGGCCGCAGGATCACCCTCCCGGCCACGCTCCCCCTCACCACTCCCGGTCCCTCCCCCTGCCCTCGCTCGCCGCGCCGGCCCGACCGTCCTCGCGCGGCAGCTCCAGACCGAGCGCCTTCACCTTGCGGAAGAACGTCGCCGGGTGCAGGCCGAGCTCGCGCGCCGCCTGGCGGCGGTGGTTGCGGTTGCGGCGGAGCGCCTCGCGGATCGCCGCCGCCTCCGCCGCCTGCACCGCCCCGGCCAGGTCGTGGCGGCTCGACGGCCGCCCGCGCAGCTGCTCGGGCAAGTGACGGGCCTCGATGCGCCGGCCGCGACAGAGCACGAAGGCGTGCTCGATCGCGTTCTCCAGCTCGCGCACGTTGCCGGGCCAGTCGTGGGCCAGCAGCAGGGCCATGGCGTCGGTCGACAGACCGCTCACGTCACGCCCGTGGCGGCGGTTGAGGGCGGCGACGAAGTGCTCTGCCAGCAATGGGATGTCCTCCGGCCGGCGGCGCAGCGGCGGCAGCTCGAGGCGGACGACGTTGACCCGGTAGAAGAGGTCCTCGCGGAAGGTCCCCTCCGCCACCCGGGCCCGCAGGTCGCGGTGGGTCGCGGCGATCACCCGCACGTCGGCCGCCACCGGCCGGCTCGAGCCGAGCGGCTCGAAGCTCCGCTCCTGCAGGAAGCGCAGCAGCTTGACCTGGACTGCCGGGCTCAGCTCGCCGATCTCGTCGAGCAGCAGCGTCCCGCCCTCGGCGCGCCCCAGGCGCCCTTCGCGGTCGCGGGTGGCGCCGGTGTAAGCGCCGGCCTTGACGCCGAACAGCTCCGCCTCGAGCAGGCTCTCGGGGATGGCGGCACAGCTCACCGCCACGAACGGCCGCGCCCGGCGCGGGCTGGCGGTGTGGATGGCCCGCGCCAGCAGCTCCTTGCCGGTGCCGCTCTCGCCTTCGACCAGGACCGTGCAGTCGCTCTCGGCCACCGCCGGCAGCAGCTCGAGCAGGTGGCGCATGGCCGGGCTGCGGCTGTGGAGGTCCCCGACCTGGAAGCGCCCCTCGAGCTCGCGCCGCAGCTCCTCGACCTCGCGCAGGTCGCGGAAGGTCTCGGCCCCGCCAACCACCCGCCCGCGGCGGTCGCGCAGCAGGGCGGTGGAGATCGAGATCGGGATGCGCTCGCCCCCGGCGTTGACGATGAAGCAGCCGCGGTTGACCAGCGGCCGCCCGGTGGCGAGGGTCTGCCTGAGCGGGCAGCTGCCCTCGCACAGGCTGGCCCGCAGCACCTCCGAGCAGCGACGGCCGATCGCCTCCTGGCGGCGGATGCCGGTGATCTCCTCGGCGGCGCGGTTGAAGGAGCTGATCAGGCTGTCCGCGTCGACCGTGAAGACGCCGTCGGAGATGCTCTCGAGGATGGCCTCGACCGGCTCCGGCGGGGACGACTGGCGGGCCGGCGGCACCCGCCGCCGCTCACCCTTCATGGTGGCCGCAGTCGTGCAGGGAGCCGCCGCGGCACGCTTCGCCGCTGGTGGCGAGGCGGCCGGCGAGGTAGTCGGCGACGACGGCGGCCGGGTCGCTGCCCTGCACCCCGATCACCACCTCGATGCCGTAGCCCTCGAGCATCGCCACCGCCCGCCCGCCCAGGCCCCCGGCGAGCACGGTGGTGACGCCCTGCTCGCGCAGCCAGGCGGGGAAGACGCCCCGCTCGTGAGCGGGCGGGCGGAGGTCCTCGCGGCCGGCGACGGCCTCGCTGGCGGGGTCGGTGGTGAACAGGGCGAAGGCCTCGGCGCCGCCGAAGTGGGGGCTGACTCGGCCACCGGCAACCGGGATCGCGATCTTCGACATCACAACCTCCTCGGCTCGAGCGTCGCCGGCGGGCCCGGTCACGGGGGTCCCGCCGGCCTCGAGCGGCATCGTTCACTCCCCGGCGTGGCCAACCCCCCCGCCCCCGCAGCGGCAGCCGCGGCCGCGACGGCGCCCGCCCCAGTGCAGCGGGCACGCCGGCGCCGGCGCCTCCACCTCGACCACCTCGATCTCCTCGGCCAGCAGCAGCGCCTTGCCCGCGACCAGGGCCTCGGCCACCACCGCCCGAGCCCGGCTCAGGATGCGGCCGAAGGTGGCGCGGGACACGCCCATGCGCTCGGCGGCGGCGTCCTGGTACAGGCCCTCGAGGTCGGCCAGCCGCAGGGCCTCGAGCCCGTCGCGGCTCAGGGTCAGGGAGGGCAGGGCGCAGACCGGCACGCCGATCGGCTTGAAGCCGCGCACCGCCACACGGCAACCGACGCGGCGGGGGACGGGCGGGCGGGCCATGTTTCGAGCATATGCCCGAAATGGGCGGCTGTCAAGGCGCGTGCCGGGCTCGGCGCCGGGCGGGGCCGCCACACTCCCGGCGACCCGGCCCTCCCGCCGGCTCAGGGCTCCTTGCCGGCGACCAGGCTGTCGAGCATCTCCCGCAGCCAGCCCTCCTCCGGCGCCTGCACCCGCCAGCCGTCGACGAAGAAGGTGGGGGTGGCGTTGACCGCCAGCCGGTTGCCGAGGCTCAGCTGCCGGTGCACCCCGTCGAGGGACGGCGGCCGCAGGTAGCAGGCGTCGAAGCGGGCCCGGTCGAGGCCGTTGGCGAGGACGAAGTCGTGCGCCGTCGGCGTCACCTCGCTGACCTCCATGTCCCCCTGCAGCGAGTAGAACAGCTCCTTCAGAGGCAGCAGCTGGAGAGGCTTCTGCTCGGCCACGCACACCCCGGCGCAGGCGGCGCGGAAGGCCCACGGGTGGATGGTGGTGAGGGGAAAGGCGACGAAGCCGTGGCGGACCGTGTTGCCGACCGAGTCGAGCACCCTCTTGAGGCGCGACCAGGTGGCCTTGCAGCCCGGGCACTCGAAGTCGGAGAACTCCACCAGCTCGACCCGCGCCTCCGGCGCGCCGTGGTCCCACACCACCAGCCCGCTCGCTCGCAGCAGCTCGCGCCGCACCTCGACCGGGTCGCGGTCGAACGGCAGGCGCTCGCCCGAGACCAGCAGGCGGCCGTCGGCCGTGACCGCCGCCGGCTCCCGGTAGGAGCCGTAGCCGGTCTCGACGTGGAGGGTGAACGGGATCAGGGCCCCGGCGCGCGGCTCCTGGTCCCACTCCAGGCGGACCTTCTCGCGCCGGATCTTCGGCAGCGCCGACTCGAGGCTGGCGCGGAGGTCGGCGGGCGGCGCCGCCCCCGGGGGGGCCAGCTCGCCGCGGCTGCCGACCCACGCCTCGCCGCGGATCTGGTCGACCGTGATGGCGGTCGCGCCGGACAGGAAGGGGCTGGCGCAGGAACGCTCCACGACCAGGACCCGGTAGCTGCCGGAGGCGGTCTGCCGGACCTCGTCCTGGACGATCTGGAAGCTCGAGCCGGGGTACCAGGCCAGCGCCCGCTCGGCGAAGCGCAGCACGTCCGGGTCCTGGGCCGGCAGCGGGGACCGCTCCGCCCCGGCCACCGCCCCGCCCGCGGCCAGCCCGGCCGCCACGAACACGGCGATCCAACTCGGTCTCGTCATCGCCCGACCTCCACCGGCGGAGTGTAACCCGACCCCGCGCCGCCCCGTTCCCGGGGCCGACGCGGGATCTGGTCGGGTCGGGGCGCGGCGCCCTACTCCTCCGCCTCGCTGCGCGTGGCCACCGCCATCGCCTCCCGCAAGCGGGTCTCGATGGCCGCGGCGACCTCGGGGTTGGCGACCAGGAAGGCCCGGGCCGCCTCGCGCCCCTGGCCGATGCGGGTCTCGCCGTAGGAGTACCAGGCCCCGGACTTCTGCACCAGGCGGTGCTCCAGGCCCAGGTCGAGGAGCTCGCCGGTGCGCGAGATCCCCTCGCCGTAGAGGATGTCGAACTCGGCGGTCCGGAACGGCGCCGCGACCTTGTTCTTGACCACCTTGGCCTTGGTCCGGCTGCCGATGACCTCGTCGCCCTGCTTGATGGAGCTCACCCGGCGGATGTCGATCCGCACCGTGGCGTAGAACTTCAGCGCCCGGCCGCCGGTGGTGGTCTCGGGGTTGCCGAACATGACCCCGATCTTCTCCCGCACCTGGTTGATGAACACGAGTGAGGTGTTGGACTTCGAGACGATGCCGGCGAGCTTGCGCAGGGCCTGCGACATGAGCCGCGCCTGCAGCCCCATCTGCGCCTCGCCCATGTCGCCCTCGAGCTCGGCCCGCGGCACCAGGGCGGCGACCGAGTCGACGACGATCACGTCGACGCCGCCGGAGCGGATCAGCATCTCCGCGATCTCCAGCGCCTGCTCGCCGTAGTCGGGCTGCGAGATCAGCAGGTCGTCGAGGCTGACCCCGAGGCGGGCCGCGTAGTCCGGGTCGAGGGCGTGCTCGGCGTCGATGAACGCCGCCAGTCCCTCGGCCTTCTGGGCGTTGGCGATGACGTGCAGGGCGAGGGTGGTCTTGCCCGACGACTCCGGGCCGTAGATCTCGGTCACCCGCCCGCGCGGCACGCCGCCGACCCCGAGCGCCGCGTCGAGCGCGATCGAGCCGCTCGGGATGACGCCGACGCGGACGTGCGACCGCTCGCCGAAGCGCATGATGGCGCCTTTGCCGAACTGCCGGTCGATCTGCCCCAGGGCGGTCTCGACCGCCTTCATCTTCTCCGCTTTGGTACTCATGAGATGGCTCCTCCTGCGGGAACCGCAGCGTGGCGGGACACCCCCATGCTACGGCTCACCCGGCGCCGGCGTCAAGCGGCCCGCCGGGCTGTCGCTCAGCGCCAGGGCCACCGCCGGCGCCTCCCGGGGCGCGAAGACGACGGCGCTCAGCACCACCCCCAGCCGCCGGGGGTCGGCGCCCGCCCCGGCCGCGGCCGGCACGAACGGCTCGCTCTCCAGCTCGAGCCGGACCCGGCCGTCGCCAGGGTCGGCGGCCGGGATCTCGACTACCACCTCCTGTGGCGCCCCGGACAGCTCGAGCGGCCCCGCCAGCACGAGCCCGTTGCACCGGACCA
>CAYTJW010000373.1:0-5583 GCA_964438135.1 uncultured Thermoanaerobaculia bacterium | reverse complement strand
CGCGGAGGCCCCCGGTGCAGGATCTCGTCGGCCAGAGCCTGGGCCACTACCGCCTCCTCGCCCTGCTCGGGCGGGGCGGCATGGGGGTGGTGTACCGGGCCGAGGACCAGCGCCTGGGCCGCCTGGTGGCGGTCAAGCTGCTGCTCGCCGAGGTCGCCAGCGACCCGGACCGGCTGCGCCGGTTCGAGCTCGAGGCGCGGGCCGCGGGCGGCGTCAACCACCCGGCGATCCTGACCGTGCACGAGGTCGGCACCCACCAGGGGCGGCCGTCCATGGTCACCGAGCTGCTCGGGGGCCGCTCCCTGCGCCAGGTTGTCGCCGCAGGCGGCGTGACCCTGGCCCGCGCCCTGGACTACGGCCGCCAGGTCGCCGCCGGCCTCGCCGCGGCCCACGAGCGCGGTATCACCCACCGCGACCTCAAGCCCGAGAACCTGTTCCTCACCGCCGACGGGCGGGGCAAGATCCTCGACTACCGACATCTTCGCCTTCGGCGTGGTGCTGTACGAGCTCGTGACGGGGGAGCGCCCGTTCCGCGACGACACCGCGGCCGACACCGCCGCGGCGGTGCTCAAGGAGGACCCGGCGCTGCTCGCGGAGCTGGGGGCAGGACCGGTCGACGGCGAGCGCCCGAGTCTGATCCGTGAGCCCCGGCGGTGACCTCCAGGGCTCCTCGATCCGGGGCTCGCATCGTGTGTATACTTGGTGTGAGTGAGGATGGGGAGTACGTCATGTCCACCCGCGTCCAGGTGGTGATGGAGGAGATCGAACGAGAGGCCTTTCGCCAGGCGGCAGCACGCGAGGGGCTGTCGCTGAGCGACTGGCTGCGGAGGGCCGCCCGCAGCCGTCTCGAGGCATCGCGTCGCCCCCGACTCTCCTCGGTGGAGGACCTGCGGGCGTTCTTCGCCGAGCGCGACCGTCGGGAGCCGGGCTCGGAGCCGGACTGGGACCAGCACGAGGTGGTGATCCAGGAGTCCCGGGCGAGGGGACGGTCCGCGACGTGATCTTCGTCGACACCAACGTGATCATGTACGCCGTGGGCCGCGCCCATCCCCTGCGCGACGAGGCACGCTCGTTCTTCGAGACGGCCATGGCAGAGGACCGCAACCAGCTCTGCACCTCGGCCGAGGTGCTGCAGGAGCTCCTCCACGCCTACGTCCCGGTTGGCCGATGGGAGACCCTCGACGCGGCCCTGACCCTCGCCGAGTCATGCATCCCCTGCGTCCACTCGATCGACGGGGAGGATGTCCGGGCGGCTCGCACTCTGGCAGAGACCAACCCCCAGCTCGGCGCCCGCGACCTCATTCACCTGGCGGTCTGCCGCCGCCACGGGGTCGAGAGAATCGAGACCTTCGACCGCGCCCTCGCCTCCGCTCTCAAGCGATAGGTAGGGGAGTGGCGGCGGCGTCGACAGGGTGGTCCTTACCCCTGTGGCCGCCGTCAACGACCTCAGAACGAGGAGCGCAGGCCGGGGCTCAGGGTCGGGTCGTCGCGCAGCAGCGCGGCCGCCAGCGCCACGACGACGAGGGTGCCGCCACGCGTCCAGCGCACAGTCGCTCCCTCCCCACCACCACCACCGACTGACGGACCGTGCTTCCGGGAGCGACCCTGTCACGAGTCTCAGTCGACCGGGGTCGGGTATCATGAAGCTAACCCGCGGAGGCCCCCGGTGCAGGATCTCGTCGGCCAGAGCCTGGGCCACTACCGCCTTCTCGCCCTGCTCGGTCGGGGCGGGATGGGGGTGGTGTACCGGGCCGAGGACCAGCGGCTCGGCCGCCAGGTGGCGGTCAAGATGCTGCTCGCCGAGGTCGCCGCCGACCCGGATCGGCTGCGGCGCTTCGAGCTCGAGGCGCGGGCCGCGGGCGGCATCAACCACCCGGCGATCCTGACCGTGCACGAGGTCGGCACCCACCAGGGGCAGCCGTTCATGGTCACCGAGCTGCTCGAGGGCCGCTCCCTGCGCCAGGTCATCGCCTCAGGCGGCGTGACCCTGGCCCGGGCCCTGGACTACGGACGCCAGGTCGCGGCCGGCCTGGCCGCGGCCCACGAGCGCGGCATCACCCACCGCGACCTCAAGCCCGAGAACCTGTTCCTCACCTCCGACGGGCGGGTCAAGATCCTCGACTTCGGCCTCGCCAAGCTCGCCCGCCGCGAGGAGGCGCCGGAGCCCGCGTGCGAGGCGACGACCGAGGCCAGGACCGCGGCCGGCGTGGTCATGGGCACCCCCGGCTACATGGCGCCAGAGCAGCTGCGCGGGCTCGCGGTAGACCACCGCGCCGACATCTTCGCTCTCGGCGTGGTGCTGTACGAGCTGCTGACGGGGGAGCGGCCGGTCCGCGGCGACACGGCGGCCGACACCGCCGCGGCGGTGCTCAAGGAGGACCCGCGGCCGCTGCGGCAGGCGGCGCCGGCGACGCCGGCGTCGCTGGAGAGGGTGATCGCGCGCTGCCTGGAGAAGCGGCCGGAGGACCGCTTCCAGTCGGCGCACGACCTGGGGCTCGCCCTCGAGGCGGTGACCGGGGAGCGAGAGGTGGAGACGCCGGTCGCGGCGCGGCCGTCGGCGCCCGCCGCCCCGGCGCCGGCGGTCGAGGAGCTGGCGGAGCCGGAGCGGCCGGTGTTCGTCGGCAGGGAGGTGGAGCTCGCGCGGCTCGACCGCCTCGTCGAGCGTGCGCTCGCCGGGCACGGCAGCGTCGCCTTCGTCACCGGCGAGGCCGGGGCGGGCAAGACCGCCCTGGTCGCCGAGCTCGTGCGGCGGAGCCTCGCCGCCCACCCCGACCTGGTCGCGGCCTTCGCCACCTGCGACGCCCAGGTCGGCCTCGGCGACCCCTGCGCGCCGTTCCGGACCCTGCTCGGCCAGCTCACCGGCGACCTGGCGGCGCTGCGGCGCTCCGCGGCGTTCGGCGGAGACCACGCCCGGCGCCTCGCCCGGCTCGCCCCCACCCCCAGCCAGGCGCTGCTCGAGGCCGGGCCGGACCTGCTCGGCTCCCTGCTCGCCCCGGCGCCGTTCCTCGAGCGGGCGCGGGCCTCGGTCCCGGGCAGGCCCCCGTGGCTCGCGGCGCTCGAGCAGACGGTCGCGGCTCTCGGCCAGCACCCGCCGGGCACCCTGGCCCGCCAGAACGCGCTCTTCGAGCAGGTCGCCCGGCTGGTGGAGACCGCGGCCGCGGCGCAGCCGCTGCTGCTCGTCATCGACGACCTGCAGTGGGCCGACTCCGGCTCGCTCAGCCTCCTCTTCCACCTCGCCCGGCGGCTGGGCGGGAGCCGGGTCCTGCTGCTCTCCTCCTTCCGGCCCGAGGAGGTGGCGCTCGGGCGCGGCGGGGAGCGGCACCCGCTGGAGGGGGTCGTCAACGAGCTGCGGCGGGAGCTGGGCGAGGTGGAGGTCGAGCTCCCCGCCAGCCCGGGTCGGGCCTTCGTCGACGCCCTCCTCGACCGCGAGCCCAACCGGCTCGGGACCCCCTTCCGGCAGGCGCTCTTCGACCGCACCCGTGGCCACCCGCTGTTCACGGTCGAGCTCCTGCGCAGCCTCGAGGACCGCGGCCTCATCGTCCGCGACGGCGAGGGGCGCTGGGTCGAGCCGTCGCGGCTCGACTGGGGCGAGGTGCCGGCCCGGGTCGAGGGGTTGATCGCCGAGCGGGTCGAGCGTCTGTCCGGGGAGCTGCGCGATCTGCTGACGGTGGCGAGCGTCGAGGGGGAGGACTTCACCGCCGAGGTGGTGGCCCGGGTGAGGGATGGGGACACGCGCGAGGTGGTGCACCTGCTCGGCTGCGAGCTCGACCGGCGCCACCGGCTGGTGTCCGGCCGGGGCACGAGCCGCCTCGGCGAGCTGCGCCTGTCGCTCTACCGCTTCGCCCACAACCTGTTCCAGCGCTACCTCTACGACCGTCTCGACGTGGCCGAGCGGGCCTACCTGCACGAGGACGTCGGCACGGTGCTGGAGCAGCTGTACGGCGACCGCGCCGGGGAGGTCGCGGCCCAGCTGGCGCGCCACTTCCGGACCGCGGGGGTGACGGGCAAGGCGCTCCACTACCTGCGTCGGGCGGGCGAGAACGCCGTCGCCGCGGCCGCCTACCTGGAGGCAGCCACCCACTTCGACGGCGCCCTCGAGCTGCTCGCCTCGCTCCCGGAGGGAGCGGAGCGCGACGCGACCGAGCTCGAGCTGCAGCTGGCCCTCGGCCGCGTGCTGACCGGGGTGGAGGGCTTCGGCGGCCCGCGGGTGGGACAGGCGCACCAGCGGGCGAGGGAGCTGTGCGCACGAGCCGGCGGGCCGCAGCAGCTCGCCATGGCCCTCGCCTACCTCGCCAACTACCACTCCGCCCGGGGCGAGAACCGGATTGCCGTCGAGATCATGTCGCAGGCCCTCGCCACCGCCGAGCAGGCCGGCCAGCCGGTGCTGGCGGCGGTCGCCAGGCAGTTCCGGGTGGCCTACGGCTTCCCGCTCGGCGACTTCGCGGGCTGCCGTGACGAGATGCCGCGCATCATCGCCCTCTACGACTCGTGCGACCCGTTCCCGGCCGCGCTCACGCGCCCGGTCGACGTGCGCTGCCTGACCCACGGCTGGCTCGCCTACAGCCTGTGGTTCCTGGGCTACCCGGCCCAGGCCCGCGACTGGGTCGGGCGCACGGTCGGCTACCTCGCCCGGGAACACCGCGGCGAGCTGGAGGTCGCGTTTGCAGGATTGCAGGCCGCGGGGACCTGCCGGTTGCTGCGGGACGTGCCGGCGACCGCCGACCACATCCAGCCCGGCCTGCGCGTGGCCCTCGACAAGGGCTACCCGGACGCCTTCCTCGCGCTCCTCTACCTCGGGTGGGTCGAGGCCCAGCAGGGGCAGCACGAGACCGGCGTCGCCACGATCCGGCAGTACATCGCCGCCTCCAGGGCCGTCGGCGCCAGGATCTGGCTCACCAAGGCGTACGCGATGCTCGCCGAGGCCTGCCTCCTCGCCGGACGGGCCGAGGAGGGGCTCGACGCCGCGGCGGACGGCCTCGCCGAGGCGGCGGAGACGGGCGAGCGCTACCACGAGGCCGAGCTCTGCCGCCTCCGGGGCGAGCTCTTGCGACAGCGGGCGGCGGCCGGTGACGAGCGCGAGGCCGAGGCCTCCTTCCGCCGTGCCCTCGAGGTGGCACGGGAGCAGCAGGCCAAGGGCTGGGAGCTGCGGGCGGCCACCAGCCTGGCCCGGCTGTGGCAGCGGCAGGGTCGGCGGGCCGAGGCGCGCGAGCTGCTCGCCCCGGTCTACGGCTGGTTCACCGAGGGCTTCGACACCCCGGACCTGGTCGACGCCCGCGCGCTCCTCGACGAGCTGGAGCGGCCGCCGCTCGTCGCCCGCGAGGCGGAGCTCGAGCGCCTCGAGCGGCTCCTCGGCCAGGCGCTCGCCGGCCGGGGGAGCGTCGCCCTCGTCACCGGCGAGGCCGGCAGTGGCAAGACCGCGCTCGTCTCGGAGCTCGCCCGGCGAGCTGTCCGGGATCACGCGGAGCTGGCCGTGGTCGCGGGCGGCTGCGCGGCCCACACCGGCGCCGGCGACCCCTTCGCGCCGTTCAGGGAGGTGCTGGGCCAGCTCACCGGCGACCCCGGCGCGGCCCGCGCCGGCTCTCT
>CAYTJW010000372.1:0-5589 GCA_964438135.1 uncultured Thermoanaerobaculia bacterium | reverse complement strand
CGCGGCGCGCTCCGCCAGGTCGAGCCAGGCCACCGCCAGCGTGGCGGCGACCACCGCCACCAGCACCCCCGGCAGCCGCGGCGCCCACCGCTTGCAGGCCAGGATCACGGCCAGGCAGCCGACGCCGATGGCGCAGGCGGCGGCGTTGGTGCGGCCGGCGGCGAGACCGGCGACGAGGCCTCGGACCTCGCCGACGAGGCCGTCGCCCTCGACCGAGAAGCCGAGCAGCTTGGGCAGCTGGCCGACCAGGACGGTGAGGGCGATGCCGTTCAGGTAGCCGTAGCGGACCGGCTTCGACAGCAGGTCGGTGACGAAGCCGAGACGAGCGAGGCCGGCCAGGACGCAGAGCCCGCCCGCCAGCAGCGCCAGCGTGCCGGCCAGCGCCACGGCCCGCTCCTCCGAGCCGCCGGCGAGGGGCAGCACCGAGGCGGCGATCAGGCCGGCGAGGGCGGAGTCGGGACCCAGCACCAGGATGCGGCTGGGCCCGAGCAGGGCGTAGGCGAGGAGGGGGACGACGGTGGCGTAGAGGCCGCAGATCGGCGGCAGGCCGGCGGCCTGGGCGTAGCCCATGCCGGCCGGCACCAGGATCGCCGTCAGCACCAGCCCGGCGACGAGGTCCCTGGCCAGCCACGAGCGCTGGTAGGTGCGGGCGACGTCGAGGGCGGGCAGCCAGCGGCGCAGGCCGCCGGGCCGCGCCCGGCGGGCGAAGGGGTGGACGGCGGCGGGCTCGGTGGTCGCCACGCGTTCCTCGGTGGGACCATTCTACGGTCGTCGGGCGTGCCGGCGCAGGCCGCCGGCCACGCCCCCCGACCCTGACGTCTCCCCGCCGACCAGTGGCCGGCCGGGGCTCAGGTCGGCGGCGACAGGGCCTCCCATTGGCGCACCAGGTCGCCCACGACCGAGGGGTCGCTGAGGGTCGAGGTGTCGGTGGCGGCCCGGCCGCGGTTGGAGCGGATGACCTCGGGGTCGATGCCGAAGAAGGGCAGGGAGGCGGAGCCGGGCTTGGTCGGGACCGCGCCCGGCAGGGCGGCGATGAGGGTGCCGCCGGTCTCCGTCTGCCACCAGGTGTCGACGATCGGGCAGCGGCCCCGGCCGATGACCCGGTGGTACCGCATCCAGGCCTCCGGGTTGATCGGCTCGCCGACCGTCCCCAGCAGCCGGAGCGAGGACAGGTCGTGGCGGCCGGGCCAGTCGTCGCCCTCCCGCGTCAGGGCGCGGAGCGCCG
Organism: uncultured Thermoanaerobaculia bacterium; assembly: GCA_964438135.1. GTDB lineage: Bacteria > Acidobacteriota > Thermoanaerobaculia > Thermoanaerobaculales > Sulfomarinibacteraceae > CAYTJW01. The sequence continues at coordinate 4,364 of CAYTJW010000372.1, read as the reverse complement.
TGGGCGCGGTGTAGAAGGTGGTCACCTTGCGCCTGGCGACGATGTCCCAGAGGCGATCCGGCCGCGGGTGGTTGGGCACGCCCTCGAACATCAGGGTGGTCGCGCCGCAGGCGAGCGGGCCGCAGACGACGTGGCTGTGGCCGGTGATCCAGCCGAGGTCGGCGGTGCACCAGTAGACGTCGTCGCCCCTGATGTCGAAGACGTGCGTGCAGGTCTGGGTGACGTACACCAGGGAGCCGGCCGTGGTGTGGGCCACGCCCTTCGGCTTGCCGGTCGAGCCGGAGGTGTGGAGGATGAAGAGCGGGTCCTCGGCGTCCATGACCTCGGGCTCGCACCGGTCGGCGATGTCCGGGGCGGAGACCTCCTCGTCCCACCACCGGTCGCGCCCCTCCACCAGCCGCACCGGGATGCCGGCGCGGCGCAGCACGATCACGGTCCGCACGGTCGGGCAGGACTCGAGGGCCCGGTCGGCGGTGTCCTTGCTGCGGACGACGTGGCCGCCGCGGCGAGGCTCGACAGCCGGCGCCGCCGGGGGCAGAATCGGGGTCGGTCGGGCGCCAGGGGGGCGGCTGCCCCGGGGGGTGGGCGGTGATGCAGAAGAAGGTCGCGCTGCTGGGGTACCAGGGGGTCGGCAAGACGAGCCTGGTGCGCCGTTTCGTCAGCAGCCTCTTCGACGACCGCTACCTGACCACGATCGGGGTCAAGGTCGACAAGAAGGTGGTCGCGGTCGAGGGGCTCGAGGTCCAGCTGATGCTGTGGGACATCGCCGGCTCCGAGGCCCGCTTCGCCGTGCCGATGTCGTTCGTGCGCGGCTCGGCCGGCGTCCTGCTGGTGGTCGACGGGACCGACCCCGGGACCCTCGACCGGGCCCTGGACCTGGCCGAGCAGGTGCGGGTCGAGGTCGGGCCGCTGCCGCTCGTCGTGGCCCTCAACAAGGTCGACCTGGTCGACGCCTGGCGGCTCGACGCGGCCCAGGTCGCCCGCCTCGAGCCCCTGGCGTGCCCGGTGATCCGGTCCAGCGCCCGGACCGGCGAGGGGGTGGAGGAGGCCTTCCTGGCCCTCGCCGCGCGGCTCGTGTGAGGGTCGCCCCGCGATCCCGGGCGGGCGGGGGACCTGACCGCTCAGTCGCCCGGCTGGGAGGATCCCGCCAGCGGGCCACGAGATCGGACATCGTGGCCTGTGAGGCAGATCCCGGGGGACGCCTCAGCACGTGGTCGTGGACGTGGTCCTGGACGAGCTTGGGCTCCGGTCGGCGTCCAGGCCCAGGTCCAGGTCCAGGTCCAGGTCCAGGTCCAGGTCCCGGTCGGGTCCAGGTCCAGGTCCAGGTCCAGGTCCAGGTCGGGTCCAGGTCCAGGTCCAGGTCCAGGTCCAGGTCCAGGTCCAGGTCCCGGTCGGGTCGCGAGCAATCGCCGCAGCGCTCGCCCCGCTACAGGTCGACCACGGTCTCGGCCTGGGCGAGGGCGAAGAGCTGGCCGGTCTGGTCGCTCAGCCGGGCCAGCGACTCGTCGATCCAGTTCCGCTCCGACCAGTCGCGGTTGGGGTCGTGGTGGCCGATCAGGGTCCGCTCGACCCCGCACGCCTGCGCCATCTCCAGGACGTCCTCGAAGCAGCTGTGGCCCCAGCCGGCCCGGGGCAGGCCGACCGGCGAGCTGACCCCCTGCAGGCCTTCGTACTCGGCCCGGAAGTACTGACCGTCGCGGTACATCAGGTCGGCCCCGGCGGCCGCCTGGCGCAGCCGCTCCTCGGCCGCGCAGCTGCCGGCGAGGCGTGGGTCGGCTTCGTCGGCCGCGTGCAGGAGCTCGTGGTCGGTGCAGAACAGGAACACCTTGCCGCCGTGCTCGAGGCGGTAGGCGAGGCAGGGGGCCGGGTGGCAGACCTCGACCGCGGTGATCGAGGTCGCGCCGAGCCGGAGCGGGGCGCGGAGGTCGTGGTAGCTGGAGGCGAGCGGGTCGTCGCCGCGGGGCGGGTCCGCCTCGAGGTCGCGCACCTCGCAGGCCTCGAAGCGGGCCGGCATCTTGCCGTAGAAGATCGGCGTCTGCAGCCCCAGGACGTCGTCGGCGACGTGGCGCGAGAACACCCCCAGGTTCTGGTCGAGGGCGCGCAGGAACTGGCGGTTGCCGTAGATGCGGATGGTGTTGCGGGGGTCGAAGCAGACCGCGGCCTGGTCGAAGCCCTCGGTGTGGTCGAGGTGGGAGTGGGAGCCGAGGAGGTGGAGGAGGCGCCCGGGGCGGTCGCCCCAGGAGGCCTGCAGGTCGCGGGCACAGGTGCGGAAGCCGCTGCCGCAGTCGAGGACGATGTCGTGGCCGTCCGCGGTCTCGACCCGCACGCAGGTGGTCCAGCCGCCGTAGACCCGCGGCTCGGGCAGGTCCAGGCTCTGCCGGTAGGCGAGCAGGGCGCGCGGGCTCGGCGGCCCGCCGAGGAGTCGCTCGACCCCGGCGCGGAGCCCGCCCTCGACCGCGGCGGCCCGCTCCAGGTCGGCGAAGACGCGAGCCAGGAGCTCGAGGTCGTTGAGCTCGAGCATCGCCCGGCGCTCGGGGCGGGACGGGAACACCGACCCGCTCCCCTGGACGCCGTAGAAGTGGACCCTCATGCTCGCGATCGGGTCGCCCATCCCTTCCTCTCCCGTCTCCTCCGTCAGGTCGCCGCCGGCAGGCGGACCCAGAACCTGCTCCCCCGGCCGGGTCGGTTCTGCTGCCCGACCGACCCTCCCCACCGCTCGGCCGTGATGCGGCAGAAGTACAGCCCGAGGCCGATCTTGCCCCGTCGGTCCGGGCCCTGCGCCAGCTTCTGGAAGAGGCGGGGGGCGTCGGCCGGGGCGACGCCTGGCCCCTGGTCGTCGACCGCCAGCTCGACGATGTCGGCCGCCCGGCCGACCACGATCGACACGAGGCCGCGCTGCGGGCTGTGGCGGAGGGCGTTGTCGAGCAGGTTGAGGAGCACCCGCTCGAGGCTGCGCGCGTCGATGGCGACCCGCACGTCGCCGCCGCCGGGGAGCTCGCCGGCGACCTCCAGCTCGATCCCGTGCAGCGAGGACCGCGGCCGCATGCTGTGGGCGATCCGCCGCGCGGTCTCGAGCGCGGCCGGGGCGCTGGCCGGGTCCACCGGCGTGGCGTGGGGGGACGACAGCTCGGCCGCGAACACGTCGAGGATGCTGCGGATCAGCGCCGCCTGGTTGGCGCACAGGCGCTTGCCGATGGCGATCAGCTCGCGGTCCCTGGGGTCGGGTGAGCGCTCCTCGAGCAGGTCGAGGGCGCCGGAGATCCCGGTCAGCGGCTGGGCCAGGTCGTGGACGATGCAGTGGAGCAGGATCTCCTTCTTCTGGACCTCCTTGTGCAGCCGCTCGCGCTCCAGGGCGGCGGTGCGGGCCCGGGTCAGGGTGGCGCGCCGCTCGCGGTACTCGGGCCCGGGGCTCGCCAGCAGCAGCACCCGCCGCCCCTGGTGGCGCAGCGCGACGGCCTCGAGCGGGACCTCCTCGCCGCTCCGGCCGGTCTCCACCCACAGCCCGGAGCGCCCTGCCGGGGGGCCGCCGGCGGCCGGCTCGTCCCAGGCCGTGTCCAGGAACGGCTCCAGGAAGGGGAAGCGCTCGACCACGTCGAAGGCGTCGCGGGCCCGCGCCCCGCTCACCAGCTCGCCCAGCCACGGCGGGCAGGCGGCGATCCGGAACGTGGCCCCGTCGACGTGCTCCAGCACGCCGACCCCGAGCGCCGCGACCACCGCCGCGTCGAGCTCGCTCATCTCGCCCCGCACAGCATCCCGGCGAGCGCGGTGAAGACCTCCTCCACCCCCGCACCCGTCTTGGCGCTGGTCCGCGCAGTTCGCCAGCCGCTCGCCTCGAGCGCGGCCAGGCCGGCGTCGCCGACCTCCCACTCCCCGCCCAGGTCGGCCTTGTTCACCACCAGCAGGAAGGGCAGCGGGCCGAGCTGCTCCTCCACCCGGCGCTGGATGTGACCGGCGGTGGCGAGGGTGCTCTCGCGGGTGCCGTCGGCGACCAGCAGGTAGCCGGCGGCGCCGCGCAGGTAGGAGACCGGGACGGTGTGGAGCCCGTCCTCCCCGGCCAGGTCCCAGATGACCAGGGTCAGCTGCTCGGCGCCGACCGTGATCAGCTTCTTGTCGACCTTGACCCCGACCGTGCTCAGGTAGCGGTCGTCGAACAGGCTGCTCACGAACCGGCGGACCAGGCTGGTCTTGCCGACCGCGAAGGCGCCCAGCAGGCAGACCTTCTTCTGGATCATCGGCCGTCCCCCGCGGCCGCGTCCCGGGCGGCGACCGTGACCGTGAACTACACCTTGCGCCGCGGGTCGAGGTCGGGCGCCGGCCGCTCGCCCGCGGTGGGCGGGGCAGGTGCAGCGCGGTCGGGCCCGGCC
>CAYTJW010000371.1:0-5592 GCA_964438135.1 uncultured Thermoanaerobaculia bacterium | reverse complement strand
GGACGGGATGGATCGGGTGTTCGCGCAGATGGGGGAGCGGTTGCGTCGCGCGCTGGTGATCGTGACATCGAAGTCGGGCGAGACGAAGGAGACCCGCAACGGGATGTTGGAGGTGCGGGGGGCGATGGCGCGGCTCGGGCTCGCGACCCGTGCCGCGCGGTGCGACCGGGTGACGGACCCGGCCGGGTGGAGCCGCCTCGACCCGGAAGGCCGCGCGGCCGCGGCGCGCGCCAACCCGTGCCTGGTGGAGACGCTGTCGCGCGCCCGCCTGACCAAGTGCTCGCGCGCCCAGGACGTGCTCCGCCTGGGGCGCCTCGGGGACGGCTCCGCGGCGTACCTGCACCTGGCGGTGATGTCGGGCTGCTGCTGGACCTGGGCGCGCCTCGACCGGTCGGGCGGGTCCGGCGCGGCGATCCGCCTCTCAGCAGGGGCGGTCGTGCCCGACCTCGCGCGCTGGCGGGTGGTGCGGCCGGTCCTGTTCCTGCCGCCGCGGCGGCCGTTCTCGTCCGAGGCGTTCCGCTCCGCGGCGTGGCGGTGGGCGCACCGGCTGGCAGAGCCGGCCGGCTGCCGGCTCTTCGGCCGCGACGGCTACGTCGAGCGGGTCCGGAGGGTCCTCGCCGAAACCCTGCTCGAGCCCGGTGCGGGGGCGCCCTGGCGCCGGCTGTCAAACGCCGAGCTCGCCGCCCGGGTCGACGAGTGGGTGGGCTGGTTCAACCGGCATTACGTCGTCGCCGGCTACCCCAACCGCGGCGCCACGCCGCGCGACGCGCTGGCGCGCGCCCTGCGACTGCCCGTGGAGTGAGCGCCCCGGCGCCCCTCGCCACCCTGGGGCGTCACTCGCCCCGGTCGGGATGGTCGACCGCCTCGAGGTCGAGCGCCGCGATGCCCTGGAAGTCGGCCGGGTTGACCGTGAACAGCGGCAGGTCGTTGGCGATGGCGATGGCGGCGATGAGGGCGTCGAACGCTCGTGCCTGCGTCTTCCGGCCGGCGGCGCGGAGGTCGGCGGCGACGGCCCCGAAGACCCTGGCCGCTCTCGCGTCGAACGGGATCGGCTCGAAGTCCGCCTCGGCTTGCTGGAGGTGAGCCTGCCGGGCCGCCCTTTCGGGGTCGCTCGTCGCGACCAGGGGGCCGACCGTGAGCTCCGCCAGCGTGATGCTCGAGATCAGGGGCTCCACGGGCAGCTGCTCGGGGTCCCGGAGTCGAGCGAGGAGGATCACGGTGCTGGTGTCGAGGAGACCGACGGCGCGGCGCGCGCTCACAGGCTCGACTCCAGGAGCGCGTCGACGTCCCGCGTCAGGTGCTCGGGATCCACCCTCGGCAGCTTCCGCCGCCGTTCCACCAGCTCCTCGGCGCGCAACCCTCGGCGCCGCAGCGGTCGGAGCTCGGCGACCGGCCTGCCGGAGCGGGTAACGACGATGCTCTCGCCGGCCAGCACGCGGTCCACCACCGCTGCGCCGTGGTTTCTCAGCTCTCTGATCGTGACCTCGCTCATGGCCCGAGTGTATCACGGGTGATACGGGCGGACGCCCGCCTGGTCCGTCGGCCATGCTGGCAGGGGGCGCGTCGATCGGGACCCTCGCACCCCGGAATCTCGTCACCTGAGTCCAGTCGTCAACGCTCACCGCGCGGCGGCCCGCGCCAGCGAGAGCGCGCCCGACACCAGCGCGCCTGACGGTGCGCTGGAACGGGAGCCCGGCAACACCCTGGCACCCTGCTCGCGGCGCAGTCGACGAGCGCGCGGGCTGCTCGCGGCGCCTGGTGGGGAGATCTGACCGCCGGGAGACGACGTCGGACGAGGCGGTCGAGCGGGCGAGGGTGGTCTCGACGCCGTCGTCACCGCCCCGGCTATCGCGCCCGGATCGTCATGGTGTTCACGCGCAGCGGCTCCCGGACGTGGCTCGGGATCTTGAACCGGGAGAGCGTCTCCTCGGCGGTGGGCCCGGTGAACGGGCCGAAGTGCGGCTCGATCCGCACCTCGACCTCGTAGAGGGCCCCCTCCTCGATCGTGTAGACGCAGGCGTGCGTGCGGAGCTCGTCCGTCTCCCATGACACGGGGACCGGGACCTCCCGGGTCTGACCGGGCCCCAGGATCGCGAAGTCGTCGGGGTGGGGCCTGGCCGAGATGCCGAGCATGACCCTCGAGGAGGGGGCGACGACCTGGCCGGCCCGGCGGACCTCGACCCTCATCGCCAGGGGGGACGCGGCGAACGACAGGAGGTCGTCGCTCGTGTTCCGCGCCTGGATCAGGACTTTGGACTGTTCCGTGGCGATCAGCCGCAGCTCCAGGCCGTGCTGGATCGGGGCCCGCGGCCCGTAGCCGACGACCTCGACCGACGGGCCGCACCCCGCCAGGAGCAGCCAGGGCAGGATCGCCGTCGACGCGCGCAGGAGCCCTCGCATGCTCACCTCTCACCGGGCCGGCGCCCGGTCGGCTGCCAGCGCCTCCCCGAGGCGCGCCCTGAGCTCGGCCAGGCTCACCTCCTGGACGACGTCCATCCTCGTCCGGTCGTCGAGGTTGCCGCGCACCCGGGCGCCGTCGCGGACCTCGAGCCAGGTGCTCCCGCAGGCCGAGATCGCGTGATCCGGGGTCATGCCCGGCTTGCTCCCCGGGCCGTCGAGGGCGAGGACCCACTCGCTGCCGACCGGGAAGGTCGTGACGTACGGCCGGCACAGGGCGCCGTCGTCGCCCCACACCCGGAGCCTGCCGGTGGGCGACTCACCGTGGAGGACCTCGAGGACCTCGAGGTCCATCGCGAGCGGGGTGCCGGCGCCCTCGCCGTGGTGGGCGAGGACCCGCGCCCGCACGATCAGCGGCGCCCGCGGGGCGACGGTCAGGAAGGGCCCGGCCCAGGTGCACGAGCAGCCGAGGCCCGGGCGGGGCGCCGCGGACGCGGCGAGAGCGGCCACGGCGAGGACGGTGAGCGCTCGCACGATGGGTCGACGGTGCATCCCTCTCCTCTCCCGCTCAGGCAGTGTGACGCCACCCAGGCCTTCCCGTTCCATCCCAGGGTGCCAGATCGCGCACTCGGTCACTCGCCGCGGCTTCGCACCGTCGCCCGCGAGGACGGCTGCGATCCCGATGAGTGGGGCGGCCGTCGCCTGGAATCGCCGACGGCGCGAACCTGGCGTCTCGCGTGCTCGCCGAGTGCACCAAGCGCTGAGATTCGTCTCAACTGGTCAGCGGCGGAATTCGCTGTATCTGCCTGTAGTGCTTGGAGATGCCGGAGGCGGGAGTCGAACCCGCATGCCTTGTGGGCAGAGGATTTTAAGTCCTCGGCGTCTGCCGTTCCGCCACTCCGGCGCGCGACCTGGGGCCCTCGGTCAGCGGACCTCGGGCAGGATCAGGGACGGGGCGCCGGTGCGGCTGTCGACTACCGACGCGTAGGCGGCGAACGGTCCCTCGCCGGAGAGGACCACGCTGTGGCCGTCCGAGCGGCTGACCTTGAAGGCGAGCAGGAAGTCGTTGACCTGGGCCTGACAGCCGGGCGCGAGGGGGTAGTCGGCCTGGCCGACGGTCTCGCCCGCGGCGTCGACGACCTCGGCGTGGACCGTGATCGGGCTCGTGCCCGGGTTGAACAGGCCGACGTTGGTCCGCAGCATGGGCGAGCGCAGCAGCGGGAACAGGTGCGCCCGCTGGTCGACCCCGACCAGCTCCTCGGCGGTCAGCGCCGGCACCATCTGGCCGACCGTGCCGCGCCCCTGGGCGTTGTAGAGGCGGCAGCGGACCGCCACCGGCCGTGACGTGATCAGGCGCAGGGCGCCGCTCGAGCCCGGCGGCACCACGTCCTTCAGGTAGACCACCTGGTTGGGGCCGAGGGTCGACTGGCGGGGCTCGGCCAGGAGCCGCTCGGTGTTGTCCGCCCCGGACGGCAGGAAGGTGATGGCGTAGGTGGCGGTGCCCGAGGACAGGTTGGCGAGCCACAGCTCGGTGTTCCAGTAGCTGCCGTCGGCGCCCGGGGTCTGCGCCACCACCGGCAGCCAGCGCTCGAGCGCGCTCGCCCCGGCCGCCGCCAGGAGGAGAACCGAGACAACCGCCGCGACGCGAGAGAGCCGACCCACCACAGCCAATATAGCCCAGGAGTTGGGGAGACGCCAGCGGCGCGCGCGGCCTCGCTCGGCTCGCGCCCTCACGTCGGGCCCGGCGCCACGGCGGGGGTGACGTCGGTGCGGGCGAAGTCGTCGCCCTTGAAGAGGAGCGGCTCGCCGAGCACCGTCGCCAGGGCGTAGGAGAAGCAGTCGCCGTAGTTGAGCCCCGCCGAGTGCCGCCCCCTGCCGAAGCGGCTGAACGCGCGCCGCGCCATCAGCGCCTGTTCGCGGTCCACGGCGGCGAGCTCGACGCCAGCCCGCTCGAGGTAGTGGTCGAGGTCGCGGAGACCCGCGGCGCCGAAGCGCGACTCGACCACGATCGACACCTCGACCAGCGTCGCCGCCGACATCGTGCAGGTCTCGGCCGCCTCGATCGCCTCGTTCAGCTCGCGCCGCTCGGGCTCGTCGAGGAGGATCGCCAGCAGCGCAGAGGTGTCGACGACCATCAGCGGGGGACCCCGTGCTCGTCGTAGCCGAGGATCTCCTCGGGAGGCCGCGGGTCGAGCACGGGCAGGCGGGCGCAGTGGAGGGCGATCTCGTCGAGCTCGTCGGCGAGCCTCCGTCCCACCCGTTCGCGGCGGACCCGAGCCAGGCGGTCCCGCAGGGCCCGGGTGACCGCCTCGGTCTTGGTCTCTCCCGTCAGGGCGGCGAGTGCGGCGGCGAGCCGCTCGGCCTCGCGGTTCCTGATGCTCAACGTCATCGCGGCACCTCCCGCAGGAAGCAACACGTACGTACTCCGATCTACACAGTAGCACATGCCGAGCCGGGAGCGGCCGGGTCGCGCCGGCGGTCCACGGCGGCGAGCTCGACACGAACGGGGCGAGGGGGGAGCCCGCGGGCGCCTCTCCGGCTGCCCGCTCGGCGCGACCGAGCCGGCGGCCGACACCGGGAGGCCCGGGTGGTCGCCCGGCGAGGCTGGCGGCAGGAGGAGCTCGGGGCTCGGGTGCGGGGCGAGAGAGCTACTCGAGGCGCTTCTTGAGGGACTTGAGGTCCTGCCAGGACAGGCGCTTGTCGATGGGTTCGCGGAGCAGGGCGCCGGGGTGGAGGGTGGGCAGGAGGGGGATGCCGCGCAGCTCGGTCCAGCGGCCGCGGACGGCGCGGATCGAGGTCGAGCCGATCAGACGCCGGGCGGCGTGCTTGCCCAGGGCGACGATGACGCGGGGCCTGACCAGCTCGATCTGGCGGTCGAGGAAACGGGCGCAGGCGGCCACCTCCTGGTCCACCGGGTCGCGGTTCCTGGGCGGGCGACACTTGACGACGTTGGCGATGAAGACCTGCTCCCGGGTGAGGCCGATCGACCGCAGCATGGCCTCGAGCAGGGCGCCGCACTGGCCGAAGAATGGTCGCCCGCTCTCGTCCTCCTCGGCCCCCGGCGCCTCGCCGATCAGCATCACCGCGGCGCGTGGGTCGCCCTCGCCGACCACCACCGTGCGGCGGGTGCGCGCCAGGGGGCAGGCAGTGCAGGTCGAGCAGAGCTCGGCCAGCTCCTCGAGGGTCGCGCAGGAG
>CAYTJW010000370.1:0-5597 GCA_964438135.1 uncultured Thermoanaerobaculia bacterium | reverse complement strand
TCCGCGTCGCCCTGCTGGCGAGGGAGGGCCGGGTGCGCCCGGTCGACCGCGGCCGGGGCGGGGCGCTGGACTCGACCGGGGTCGCCGCCGACGGCAGCCTGACCCTGAGCCCGGGCCGCGTGGCCCCCCGCCACCCGGCCTTCGCCGGGGACCCGGCCGCGGGCCAGGAGGGCGGGCGCAAGCCGCTGGCGGTGGAGCTGGAGGTCGACGGGGAGCGGCTGGTGGTGGTGGTCTGTCACCTCCGCTCCAAGCGCGGCGACGACCGGGAGATGGGTCGTTTCCAGCCGCCCCGCCGGTCGAGCGAGCCGCAGCGGCGCGACCAGGCGGAGGTGGTGCACGGCTTCGTCCAGGAGGTCCTGACGGCCGCGCCGGGCAGGACCGTGATCGTCCTCGGCGACCTCAACGAGCTGCCGGGGCGGCCGCCGATCCGAGCTCTCGCCGGCGCCGAGCTGGTCGACATGGTCGAGCTGGTGCCGGCGGCGGAGCGCTTCACCTACGTCTTCGACGGCCTGTCGCAGGTGCTCGACCACGTCCTGGTGTCGCGACCCCTGGCGGGGCGCGCCGAGGTCGACGCGGTCCACTGCAGCGCCGAGCTGCCGGAGGCGGGGCGGGCCAGCGACCACGACCCGCTGCTGGTGCGCTTGCCCTGGCCACCGTAGGGGGGCGGTCGGCCCGGGCGCTGCCGCGGGGGGCCGGGCCGGCGCCTCAGTCGGCGGGGGCGGTGACGGCGCGGTTGCCGCCGGCGCGCTTGGCGGCGAACCTGGCCAGGTCGGCGCGCCGGAGCAGGCTCTCCGGGCTCTCCTCGTCGGCGAGGGAGGCGACGCCGAGGCTGACCGTGCAGCCGCCCGGGCCCCAGGTGGCGAAGGCCTGCCGGATCCGCTCCGCGGCGCGCAACGCCTGGGCGAGGTCGGTCTCCAGCAGCAGCACGGCGAACTCGTCGCCGCCGAAGCGGTAGGCCGAGTCGACGCTGCGGCGGATCGAGGCGGTCAGGATCCGCCCCAGGCCGTTGAGGACCGTGTCCCCCTCGAGGTGGCCGCTGACGTCGTTGTACTCCTTGAAGCGGTCGACGTCGAGGATCAGGAGCGACAGCGAGTGGCCCTGGCGCCGGGTGCGGCCAACCTCCTCGACCAGGCGCTGGTCGAGGCAGCGGCGGTTGAGGAGGCCGGTGAGGCTGTCGTGGAGAGACCGCGCCAGCAGCTCCTGGCGCAGGCGGCGCTCGCGGAGCAGGCGCTGGATCTTGGCCTGCAGCTCGTCGGTCCGGAACGGCTTGACCAGGAAGTCGCTGGCGCCGGCCTCGATGACGTCGACGTAGGAGTACTCCATGTCGTAGGCGGTCATCATGATGACGTCGACGTCGGGCCAGCGCTCGCGAGCCTGGCAGAGGAAGTCGAAGCCGTCGGCGCCGGGCATGCGGATGTCGGCCAGGACCACCTCGGTCGGGAACTCGGCGAGCACGGCGAGAGCCTGGTCGACGGTGGCCGCGGACCGGCAGTCGTGGCCGAGCGCCCGCAGCAGCCCGCAGACCGTGGTCAGGAGCACCTCGTCGTCGTCGACGACGAGCAGGCTGGTGGTCGCGTGGCCCTCGGGAGCGATGCTCAATGTCGATCCAGTCTATACCACAGGGGCCGGCGGACCGCAAACTGGGTCTGCCCCGGACAGCTGCCGGCCCGGGCGGGGGCTTCTCGGGGCAGGCCGCTCCGGGCCCTACCCGAGCGGCCCGGCGGCCGGCGCGACGTTCCGCGCCCGCCGCGGCCACCACCGCCCCGCGGCCAGCAGGAGGTCCTCCACCGCGGTGTACCAGACCGGCAGGGCGAGGAGGGTGAAGAGGGTCGAGGTGGTGAGGCCGCCCATCACCGCCACCGCGATCGAGTCGACGTAGGCGGTGGCGACCGTGGCCCGCGACAGGGCCAGCGGCAGCAGGCCGAAGATGGTGGTGATGGCGGTCATCAGGATCGGCCGCAGCCGGTCGCCGCAGCCCTGCACCAGGGCCTCCTGGCGGCCGAGCCCGCGCAGGCGGAGGGTGTTGACGTGGTCGACCAGGACGATGCCGTTGTTGACCACCACGCCGATCAGGATGACCACCCCCATGAAGGCGACCGAGTCGAGCTCGAAGCCACCCAGGTAGAGGCCCCAGAAGGCGCCGAAGAAGGCCAGCGGCAGGGTGACGACGATGGCGAAGGGGTGGACCAGCGACTCGAACAGGGCCGCCATCAGCAGGACGACGATGAGCAGCGACAGGGCGACGCCGCGGGTCATGGTGGCGAGGCCCTCGTCGCGCTCCCGGCCCCAGCGGCCGAAGTCCCAGGCGTAGCCCTCGGGCAGGCGGATGCCGGCCATCGCCCGCCGGACCCGCTCCTGGGCCTCGTCGGTGGTGACCGCCTCCTTGCGGAAGTGGACCGCGACCGTCGAGGTGGTGCGGCGCTGCTCGCGCTCGATCCGCTCCGGCGTCCGCGCCTGGCTGACGCGGGCTACCGAGGCGAGCGGCACGGTCTCGCCGTCGTCGCGGGGGATGGGCAGGTCGGCGAGGGCGTCGATGCCGGGGCGCGCCTCCTCGGGCAGGCCGAGGATCATCTCGACCTCGCCCTCCTCGCCCTGGAGGCGCGACAGCTGGCGGCCGCGGAAGGCGAACGACACCGCCTCGGCGACCCGGCGGGGCTCGACGCCGAGGGAGCGGGCCCGCTCGGCGTCGACGAGCAGGCGCAGCTCGCGCTCGCCGCGGAGGGTCGGGCCCCACACCTCGACCACGTCCGCGAGCCCGCGCAGGCGGTCCTCGGCGGCCGTCGCCAGCTCCTCCAGGTACTCCGGGTCCTCGCCGTGCAGGGCGACCGAGACGATGCGACGGTCCTGGCCGCCCTGGAAGCGCCACATGTCGCGGTCGCCGACCTCGAGGCTGACCCCGGCCAGCGTCGGCAGCCCCTGGCGCAGCTGACCACGGAGGCGGGCCACGGCCTCGGCGTCGGCCCCCACGGCCGGCAGGTAGACGCGGGTGCTGGCGAAGCCCCCCTCGCCGTAGAAGGAGTAGACGCTCTCGTAGCCGAGCTCCTGCCGCCGGCTCGCGAGCCAGGCCTCGACCGCGTCGACGTGGCGCTCCATGGCCTCGGTGGTGACCGCGTCGTGCGCCCGGAAGAAGATCGGCACGTCGCGGGTCTGCATGCGCGGCTCGGAGGTCTTCTCCAGCCGGGCGAGGGGCCAGGCGGCGCTCGAGGCGAGCAGCAGCAGGCAGGCCAGGGTCTTGAGGCGGTGGCGCAGGGTCCAGCCGAGGAGCCGGCGGTAGGCCGGCGCCAGGCGGCCGAGGAGGAAGCCGGGGCGGGTCGGGCCGCGGGGCGGGAAGCGCCGCGCGGCGAGGGGGATGAAGGTCAGCGACACGAGCAGGGAGGCGGCGACCGAGAGGCAGATGGTGAGCGCCACCGAGCCCATGTAGATGACCATCGTGTTGCGCTCCGAGACGAACAGCCACCCCCACACCGCGACCGTGGTGGCGGTGGAAGCGGTCACCGCCAGGGCGACCTCGCGCGCCCCGACCCTCGCCGCCTCGGCCGGGGGCACGCCCAGGCCCTCCAGGCGGTGGATGTTCTCGACCACCACCACGCCGTTGTCGACCAGCATGCCGACCCCGAGCATCAGCCCGAGCAGGGTGAGGACGTCGAGCTGGGCGCCGAGGGCGAGCATGGCGCCGCAGGTGGCGAGGAGCGAGAAGGGGATGGCGACGGTGACGATGGCGGTGGTGGTCACCCGGCGCAGGAACAGGAACAGCACCACCGCGGCGAGCACGCCGCCGAGCAGGCCGGAGTCGCGCAGGCCGGAGAGGGCGGAGCGGATCGACTCGCCGGCGTTGTTCCACACCAGCATGCGGATGCCCTCGAGCTGCGGGTCGGCGGTGATGGCGCGGATCCGCTCCGTCAACCGGTCGACGGTGGCGACCGTGTTGGCCGAGGGCTCCTTGTAGACGTCGATGCCGACCGCGAAGGCGCGGTCGAGGTGGCGACCGTACTCGAGGCGGGGCTGGCGCTGCGCGACCGCGGCGACGTCGCCGACCACCAGGCCGGGCCGCGACAGGCGCAGCGCCGCGACCTCGGCCGGGCTGGCGAAGCGGGTCAGGGCGCGCACGTCGTAGCGCACCCCGACGCCGCGCAGCGCCCCGGCGTCGACGTCGCGATTGGCGCCCTCGACCGCCGCCACGACCTCCGCCGCCGACAGCCGGTGGCGGCGGAGGGCGTCGAGGTCGAGGTCGAGCCGGACCTGCGGCCGCTCGACCCCGTACAGGTCGACCCGGGCGACGCCGCTGATCCGCTCCAGCGGCCGGCCGATGCGGCGGTCGAGCAGCTCCCAGGACTCGGACAGGTCGCGCTCGGCGGAGATGCGACCCTCGAGGATGGCGCCGCCGGCGGGGCCGTCGCTCCAGCTCTGAACGCGGATGTGGCCGATGCCCTCCGGCAGCAGGTCGCGGGCCCGCTCGACCGCCTCCCGCACCTCCAGCCGCTTGACCTCGATGTCGTCCCCCCAGTCGAACTCGACCCGCACCGAGGCGCTGCCCGAGCTGGCCGAGGACTCGATCGAGCGGGCCCCGGGGATGGTGGCGACCTCCTCCTCGACCGGCTTCGCCACCTCGCGCAGGGACTCGAGGGGGTGGGAGCCGGGGAACGGCACCTCGACCTCGACCATCGGTCGCACCACGGCGGGCATGAAGTCGAGCGGCAGGCGGAAGGCGGCGACGACGCCGAGCACCATGACGCTGACGAGGACCACGACCGCGGCCACCGGCCGGTCGAGGGCGAGGTCGGGGAGGCTGCGCACCGCTCCCGCCCCCGACCTCACCCCGGCCCCGGGTCGGGGGTCGGGGGCTCGGGGCCCCGGCCCGCGCCGTCGCGGCGGGCCACGAGCCGGTACATGCACGGCGTCACCACCAGGGTCAGCACGGTCGACACCAGCAGGCCGCCGATGACCGTCAGAGCCAGCGGCGCCCGCAGCTCGCCGCCGGCGCCGAGGCCGAGCGCCATCGGCAGCAGGCCGAGGACGGAGGTGAGGGTGGTCATGAGGATCGGCCGCAGGCGCTCGCGGCCGGCCTCGACCAGGGCCGTCTCCAGCTCCTGGCCCTCCCGCCGGCGCCGGTTGACCGCGTCGACCAGGACGATGGCGTTGTTGACGACGATGCCGGCCAGGACGATGGCGCCGATCAGCACCATCACGTCGACGCCGGTCGAGGTCGCGAGCAGCGCCGCGACCACCCCGACCACCCCCATCGGCGCCGCCGCCAGCACCACCAGGGGGTGGAGCACCGACTCGAACTGGCAGGCCATGACCGCGTAGACCAGGAAGGTGGCGAGGCCCAGGGCCAGCCACAGGCTGTCGAAGGAGACCTCGAGCTCCTCGCTCTGGCCGGCCAGCTCGAGCCTGACCCCCGGCTCGAGCCGGAGGCGGTCGAGCACGGACCGCACCCCGGCCAGGGTGGAACCGAGGTCGGCGATGGCGGCGCCGGCGGTGACCTCGGCCATCCGCGCGCCGCCCGCCCGGCTGATGGTGGCCGGCCCGCGCTCGACCTCGAGCCGGGCCACCGCCTCGACCGGCACCGCCGTCCCGCCGGGCAGCAGGATGCGCAG
>CAYTJW010000369.1:0-5615 GCA_964438135.1 uncultured Thermoanaerobaculia bacterium | reverse complement strand
CACGTCCACGTCCAGGTCCACGTCCACGTCCACGTCCACGTCCAGGTCCAGGTCCAGGTCCAGGTCCAGGTCCAGGTCCACGTCCACGTCTACGTCCACGTCCACGTCCACGTCCACGTCCACGTCAGGAAGAGGGTGGAGCCGCGAGGTCACGCCCGGTCGCGTCAGCGCGCGTCGTCGGGCAGGGCGCTGGCGACGGCGCCGCGCACCCGCTCCATCAGCTCCGGCAGGTCGGCCTCGGTCAGGCCCGCCACCTCCACCGCCGGGTGGATGGTCAGGACGGCCCGGCCGGGGCGGAGGGTGGCGGTGTCGGGCGGCTGGATGGCCCTGGTGCCGGCGATGGTGAGGGGCAGGATCGGCAGGGAGGCGTCGAGGGCGAAGCGGAAGGCGCCCTTCTTGAAGTCGCGGAGCCGGCCGTCCCGGCTGCGCGTGCCCTCGGCGAAGAACAGCACCGAGGTGCCGGGCTGGAGCCGGGCCAGGGCGTCGCGGATGGTGGCCAGAGCGCTCGCCCGGTTGGAGCGGTCGATGAAGATGTGGCCCAGCCTGGCGCAGGCGACGCCGAGGGCCGGCACCCGCCGCAGCTCCTGCTTCATGACCCACTTGAAGTCGACCCCGAGCCAGCCGTAGAGGACGATCGCGTCGTAGTGGCTCTGGTGGTTGCAGACCAGGACGTAGGAACGGTCCGGGTCGATGTTGGCGCGGCCGACGACTGCCACCCGCACCGGGGTGAAGAAGGCCAGGATGCGGGCCCAGGTGCGGGCGGTGATCACGCCCACCAGCCGCGGCGGCAGGACGAACACCAGCCCCACCGTGGCGAAGCCCAGCACCAGCGTGGTCAGAGCCAGCACCGGCCCGAACACCAGCAGGGCGTAGACCCGGTAGGCGACGAGAGCCAACCCGCGCATCGGCCGGCAATGGTAGCCCGAGCCGGGCCTCCCGTCGACGGCCGAGCCTCGTCCTGCCCGCAGGGCCCGCCAGGACAGGGTGCTACCATGGCCAGAGGAGGACACCATGCGAGCCCGGCCCGACCCCACCCGGTCGTCGGTGGCCCCGGTTGGCGGCATCGTGCTCCTGGCCGCGACCCTGCTCGCCACGCCCGCGCCCGCCCAGGACGCACCGCCTCGGGCTCCCACGGCGCGTTCCCGCCTCGCCGAGCTGGAGCTCGAGGACCTGCTCGAGGTCGAGGTGGTGTCGGCCTCGCGCCGCCCCGAGCTGGCGAGCTCGGCCCCGGCGACGGTCATCGTCGTCAGCCGCGAGGAGATCCTCGACCGCGGCTACGCGGACCTGTCCGAGGTTTTGGAGGACCTGCCCGGGATGCAGGTCGTCCGCCCCTACGGCCCGACCTACTTCAAGAACTACTGGCGCGGCTTCCGCAACACCATCGGCGACCCGTTCCTCCTGCTGGTGGACGGGATGGTCCTGAACCACCTCTACTTCAACACCGCCGACGTGCTGGTCACCGTGCCGCTCGCCAGCGTCGACCGGGTCGAGGTGATGTACGGCCCGGCCTCGGTGGCGTACGGCGGCAACGCCTTCATGGGCGTCATCCACGTCATCACCCGCCGGCCGACGGCCGACGGCACCAGGGCCAGCGTCACCGCCGCCGGCGGCGACGAGACCCGCCTGCTCGACCTCGCCGCCTCCTGGCGCCACGGCGACGCCTCCCTGAGGGTCGCCGCGCGGCTCGACGACGGCGACCTCGACGCGGTCGACAACGACCGCTACGAGTACACCCGCACCGGCTATCTGGCCGACCCGCGGCTGTGGGGCGGCTTCCTCGCCAACCCCGAGCTGGCGGGCCGCTTCCGCTCGCCGCACCGCCACCGGGCCGCGGACCTGAGGCTCGAGCTCGGCGACCTCGAGCTGGGCCTCGCCGCCTACCGCCTCGAGTCCGGCATGGGCATGGAGTACCCTGCGGACCGCTCCCAGAGCGACGGCGTCTGGGCCCGCCCCGAGGCGAGCGCCCACCTCCGGCTGACCCGGGACCTCGGCCCGCGCGTGCGGTCGCAGACCCTGCTCCGCTACCGCTCGAGCGACGTCGACAACGACTCGTACTGGCTGGAGGGCTGGAACGGCGAGGACGCCTCCGGGGTCACCCGCCGCCTGGTGGCCATGACCTACTGGCAGGCGCTGTGCTCGAGCTGGTCGCTGTCCGAGGACGTCGAGGTCGAGCTGTCGGAGCGGTTGCAGCTCTCGGCCGGCCTCGAGGTCGAGGAGAAGGACCTGCAGAAGGCGTACGACGTCTCCGCCGGCCCGGCCCTGCCGCCGGACGAGGTCGACGCCGACGCCTACCCCTACCCCGAGCCGCCGCCTCCCGAGCGCCGGGCGCAGAACCGGATCACGACCGAGGACCTCGGCGCCTACGCCCTCGGCCGCGTCGCGCTGGGCGAGGGCCAGGGCCTGCACCTCGGCCTGCGGGTCGACTCGAGCTCCGAGTGGGGCAGCACCACCACGGTCCGCGCCGGCTACGTCGCCGAGGGCCAGAGGTGGGTCGCGAAGGCGCTCTACGGGGAGGGCTTCCAGGAACCGGTGCCGCGCCTGCTCTACGGCGGCTGGACCGGCTCCGGCAGCGACCCGTCGCTCGAGCCGGAGCGGACCCGCACCGCCGAGCTGAGCGCCGGCTACCGTCTCGACACGGTCAACCAGCTCCTCAGCCTCTACCGCATCGACACCCGCGACACCATCGTCAACACCACCGACGGGGCCCGCAACCTCGGCCGGCGGTCGGTGGTCGGCGTCGACTACCACCTGCAGGGGCGGCTCCACCCGCCCGGGATGCGGAGCCTGCGGGTGTGGGCCTACCTGTCCCACATCCTCGACCAGGAGGAGCGCGAGATCGACGCCTCCGGTACCGAGGTCGGCACGCGCTCGATCGGCGACCTGGCCGAGGACCAGGTCCTGGCCGGGGCCACCGCCCGCCTCGGCGAGGAGGTGACCGTCAACCTCCGCGGCCGGTACGTGGCGGCGCGCCACACCGTCTCGACCAACCCGGCCGGCCGGGTGCCGTCGTACGTCACGGTTGACCTCAACCTGCGCTGGGACGACCTGCTGGTCGACGGCGTCGGCGCCTCGCTCCGGGTGGGCAACCTGCTCGACGAGCAGGTCGTCCACCCCGGCGTGCGGGAGGCCGACGCCGGCTTCGAGCCGGGGACCTTCGACGCGGCCGGCGCCTGGCACGGGTCGGCCGGCTGGTACAGCTCGCTGCTGCCGCAGGCGGGGCGGACCCTCCTGCTGTCGCTCCACCTGGACCTGTGAGGTGGCACGGATGGCGCCTGTCCTGGCCCTCCTGCTGCTGCTCGCGGCGACCGCCGGCGCCCAGACCCGGGACGACCCGCCGGTCCCCGAGCACGAGCTCAAGGCGGAGTTCATCCGCCGCTTCACCCTGTTCGTGGAGTGGCCCGAGACCGCCTTCGCCGACCCCGAGGCCCCGTTCGTGATCGGCGTCCTCGGCCCGAGCCCGCTCACCCCCTTCCTCGAGCGCCAGGCCGGCGCGGAGCCGATCCTCGGCCGCCGGGCCGAGGTGCGCGAGGTGGCCGATCTCGACCACCTCCCCGACTGCCAGGTGCTCTTCATCACCTCCCGCCCGCCGGCCGACCTCGGTCGCGTGCTGGAGCGCACCGGCACGCGGCCGATCCTGACCGTCGGCGACACCGCCGGCTTCGGCGAGCAGGGGGTGCTGCTGAACTTCTACCAGGAGGGCCAGCGGGTGCGGTTCGAGGTCAACGAGAAGGCGGTCCGCTCGAGCGGGCTGCGCGTGGCCGCCCGCCTGTACCGGCTGGCGCGGCTGGTCGGCTAGGGGGGTCGTGGTGGCGCCGTTCCGCTTCCGCTCGCTCCGCGCCCGCCTCCTCGCCCTGGTCGGGCTGGCGGCCGGCGGCGCGCTCGCGCTCGGCACCGCCCTCACCATCGTCAGCACGGTCTCGACCTTCCGCCGCGACATGGTGGAGCACGCCGCGCTGGTGGCGAAGGTGGTGGCCGAGTACAGCGTCAGCGACCTGCTGTTCGAGGACGACGCGGCGGCCCGGGAGACGCTCGGCAAGCTGGCCGACGTGCCCTTCGTCGAGTTCGCGAGCCTGCGCGACGCGCGGGGCCGCGTCTTCGCCACCTACGGCCCGGGCGGCGGGGACGAGGGGGCGCCGCCCGGGCCCGGACCGGCCGTCCGACTCGTCGGCCGGAGCCTGCACGTGGTGCAGCCGGTGACCTACCGCGGCCGCTCGTGCGGCAGCCTCTACCTGCGCGCCTCGACCCGCGGCGTCGAGGCCAGGGTGGTCCGCCACGTCACGCTCCTGGTGCTGCTGGCGGCGGCCCTGGTGGGTCTGGCCCTGCTCGTGACGGTCCGCCTCGAGCGGCTGGTGTCCGGACCGATCCTGGAGCTCGCGGCGACCATGCGCCGGATCAGCGCGACCGGCGACCACTCGATCCGCGCGCCGAGCTCGGGCACGGACGAGGTCGGCGCGCTGTGCGACGGCTTCAACGACATGCTCGACACCATCCAGGCGCGGGAGATGGAGCGCGACCAGGCGCTGATCCGCACCCGCGAGAAGAGCCAGTTCCTGGCCGCCATGAGCCACGAGCTGCGGACGCCGCTCAACGCCATCATCGGCTTCGCCGAGATCCTGCTGTCCCGCCTCGGCGAGGGGCTCGACAACCGGCAGCGCAAGTTCCTCAACAACATCTACCGCTCCGGCCAGCACCTGCTCGGGATCATCAACGACATCCTCGACCTGGCCAAGGTCGAGGCCGGCAAGATGGAGCTCGTCCCCGAGCCGCTGTCGATCCCGGCCCTGGTCGAGGGCGTGGTGGCGGTGATGAAGGGGGCGGCCGACAAGCGCCAGGTCGAGATCCGCACCGAGCTGCCGGCCGACCTGCCGCTGATCGCGGCCGACGCGATCAAGGTCAAGCAGGTGCTGTTCAACCTGGTGTCGAACGCGGTCAAGTTCTCGCCCGAGCGGTCCGTGGTGCTGGTCTCGGCGCGGCTGCTCGAGGCCGAGGAGTCGCCGCTCGGCGAGGAGGCGCTGGCGATCGCGGTCTCGGACCACGGCATCGGCATCGCCGACAAGGACCGGCAGAAGATCTTCGAGCCCTTCCGCCAGGCCGACAGCGGCGTCGCGCGCCGCTACGGCGGCACCGGCCTCGGCCTGTCCCTGGCCCGCAGCTTCGTCGAGCACCACGGCGGCCGCATCCTGCTGGAGAGCGAGCTCGGCCGGGGCAGCACCTTCACCGTCGTCCTGCCGCGCCGCCCCCCCGCGACCGCCGGCGCCCGGGCGGACGAGGCCGCGGTGGGCCTCGGCCGGGTGCTGGTGGTCGGCGGCAACCGCCACACCCAGGACCGCATCCGCCGCGAGCTCACCGCCGCGGCGTTCGAGGTCGCCTCGGCCGAGCAGCCGCACGAGGCGGCGGAGCTCGCCCGCCAGCTGGCGCCGGCGGCGCTGGTGGTCGACGTCATGCTGCCGGACGTGCACGGCTGGGAGGTGGTGGTCGACCTCAAGATGCAGCGCAAGACCGCCGGCGCGCCGGTGGTGCTGTGCTCGGCCACCGACGAGCAGGGCATGGGGCTGGTGCTTGGCTTCGACGACCTGTTCGTCAAGCCCCTGGGCGTGGAGAGGATGGCGACCCGG
>CAYTJW010000368.1:0-5617 GCA_964438135.1 uncultured Thermoanaerobaculia bacterium | reverse complement strand
TCGGCCTGATCATGATCGGCCTCGCCCGCTGCATCGCCATGGTCATCGTCTGGAACGAGCTCGCCCACGGGGACACCGAGTACTGCGCCGGCCTGGTGGCGTTCAACTCGATCTTCCAGGTGCTGTTCTTCTCGGTCTACGCCTGGTTCTTCATCACCGTGCTGCCGCCCCGGTTCGGGTTGTCGGGGGTCGAGGTCCACGTCACCATCGGCCAGATCGCGCACAGCGTGTTCATCTACCTCGGCATCCCGTTCCTGGCCGGCGTGATCACCCGCTTCACCCTCCTCGCGGTCAAGGGCAAGGAGTGGTACCACACCACGTTCATCCCCAAGATCTCGCCGATCACCCTGGTCGCGCTGCTGTTCACCATCCTGGTCATGTTCTCGCTCAAGGGGGAGTACATCGTCCAGTTGCCGCTCGACGTGGTGCGCATCGCCATCCCGCTGCTGGTCTACTTCGTGGTCATGTTCCTGGCCTCGTTCTTCATGTCGAGGAAGGCCGGCGCCGACTACGGCCGCTCCGCCACCTTGAGCTTCACCGCCGCCTCCAACAACTTCGAGCTGGCGATCGCGGTCGCCATCGCCACCTTCGGCATCGACCACGGCGCGGCCTTCGCCGCCGTGATCGGGCCGCTGGTGGAGGTGCCGGTGCTGATCGGCCTGGTCAACGTCGCCCTCTACTTCCGGCGGCGCTTCTTCGCCGAAGCCCCGGCGGCCTGAGGCGGCCGCAGTGACCGCGCGGTTCCAGGGGAGGGGCTGTTGACCGACTGGAGGACCGAGTGGAAGCCGCTGCTCTGGATGCTGGCGGCGTTCGCGGCCTTCTTCTGGCTGCCGGTGGGCTCGACGCGCTTCGACGCCGCGGTGACCGAGGGGCTGGCGCTGACCCGCTGGTACGCCCGCGAGCACGTCCTCCTCTGCCTGGTGCCGGCCTTCTTCATCGCCGGCGCCATCGCCTCGTTCGTGTCCCAGGCCGCGGTCATGAAGTACCTCGGCCCCAGGGCGCCGAAGCTCGTCGCCTACGGCGTGGCCTCGGTCAGCGGCACCATCCTGGCGGTGTGCTCGTGCACCGTCCTGCCCCTGTTCGCCGGCATCCACCGGATGGGCGCCGGGCTCGGCCCGGCGACCGCCTTCCTCTACTCGGGGCCGGCGGTCAACGTGCTGGCGATCGTGCTCACCGCGGCGGCGCTCGGCGCCAGGCTGGGGGCGGCGCGCGCGGTCGGCGCGGTGCTCTTCTCGGTCGTGGTCGGGGCGCTGATGGCGCTGGTCTTCCGGCGGTCGGAGCAGGAGCGGGTGGCGGCGGCGATGGCCCTGCCGGAACCGGATCGGGTCAGACCACTGCGCCAGACCGCCTCCTTCTTCGCCGCCCAGGTCGCGGTCCTGGTCCTCGCCAACTGGGCCCGGCCCGCGGACCCCGATGGCCTCTGGCTCGCGGTCTGGCGGGTCACGTGGTGGCTGACTGCGGCCGCGGCAGCGGCCCTGGGGGGGTGCTGGTGCGATGGTTCGGGCTGAAGCCGTGGAAGGCGCTGGCGGTGACCGTGCCGGTCGCGGCCCTCGGCCTGGCGTTGCGGGACCACCCGGAGCTGGCCTTCACCGCCGGGGTCCTCGACCTGGCGCTCGCCACCGCCGCGGACGACGGCGAGCTCGGGGCCTTGTTCGCCGCGAGCTGGGGCTACGCCAAGCAGATCCTGCCGCTCCTGCTCGGGGGGGTGATGGTCGCCGGCTTCCTCCTCGGCCGCCCCGACCACGAGGGGATGGTCCCGTCGGCCTGGGTGGCGGCCGCGGTCGGCGGCAACGGCCTCGGCGCGACCCTGTTCGCGGCGGTGGCCGGCGCCCTCATGTACTTCGCCACCCTGACCGAGGTGCCGATCGTGCAGGGGCTGGTCGGCGCCGGCATGGGGCCGGGGCCGGCGCTGGCCCTGCTCCTCGCCGGCCCGGCGCTGTCGCTGCCGAGCATGGTCGTCATCGCCAGCGTGATCGGCTGGAAGAGGACCTCGGTGTACGTCGGCCTGGTGGTGGTGATGGCGACCGTCACCGGCCTGGCGTACGGCTGGTGGATCGCATAGGAGGTTCGGCATGAAGAAGCTCGTCGTCCTCGGTCCGGGGTGCCCGCGCTGCGAGACCCTCGCCAGGCTCACCCGGCAGGCGGCCGACCAGCTCGGCATCCCGTACGAGCTGGAGAAGATCACGGACATCACGCGCTTCGTCGAGTTCGGACTGATGATGACCCCGGGCCTGGTGGTCGACGGCCAGCTCAAGGTTCAGGGCAGAGTCCCGTCGCTCGACGAGATCAAGGCCCTGCTGGCCTGAGCGGGAGGAGGAGACCATGCAGCGGATCGCCCGGTCCTCGACCCTTCTCGCCATCGCTGTCTGCGTGACGCTCGCGTTCCACGGGACGGTGGGCGCCGCCGACGTGCAGCCGGTCTCCAAGCCGGTGGACCTGAAGAGCCCCGGCAGCGGGGTTGTCGCCTACTACTTCCACGGCAACTTCCGTTGCCCCACCTGCCTCGCGATCGAGCGGTTGGCACGCGAGACCGTCGTCGCCGACTTCCCCGCCGAGGTCGCCTCCGGGCAGCTCAGGTGGTTCGCGGTCAACATGGAGGAGGCCGGCAACGAGCACTTCGCCGACGACTTCCAGCTGACGACGCGCTCCCTGGTCCTGGTCTCCTACCAGGACAACCGGGTCGTGCGGTTCCAGGTCCTGGACAAGGTCTGGCAGCTGGTCCGCGACGACATCGCCTTTGCCGACCACGTCCGGGAGGCGACCGCCGCGTTCCTGGCCGCGGGCTGATGAGCGCGCTCTGGCTCGCCGTCGGCTCGGCCTTCTGGCTCGGCCTCCTGACCTCGATCAGCCCCTGCCCGCTGGCGACCAACGTCGCCGCCGTGTCCTACGTCGGCCGCCAGGTCGGCCGCCCGCGGGCGGTCCTCGGCGCCGGCCTCCTCTACACCGCCGGCCGCACCCTGGCCTACGTCGGCCTCGGCGGCGTGGCGGCGTGGTCGCTGATGTCGGTGGTCAAGGTCTCGGGCTTCCTGCAGGGCACCTTCCACCGCCTGCTGGGGCCGCTGCTGATCGCCATCGCCCTGCTGCTCCTCGGCCTCTTCGAGCTCGAGCTGCCCGGCGTCGGATTCGGCGAGCGGCTCAGGCGGTGGGTCGACCGCTCGGGGGTGTGGGGCGCGGGCCTGCTCGGCGTCGGCACGGCGGTGCCGGTGGCCGGGTTCGCGGTCCTGCTCGCCGCCGGCGTCGCCTGGGTCGGGCCGGCCCTCGACCGGGTCCAGGTCGTCGAGCGCTGGGCGCGCCTGGTGACGGCGGTCGTGCTCCTCGGCGTGGGGGTCTACGAGACGCTGCGCTCGACCTTCTACCTGATCTGAGAGCGGACCGGAGTCGCTACTCGCGAAGCGCCGGCGAGGCGTTCGGGTCGGCGAACAGGCTCGCGTAGTACTTCCTGACCAGGCCTTCCGGGATCGCGTCGACCGGGTAGGACCCGTGCATCAGGACGTGGACCCAGCGGCCGTCCCGCTTCTCCAGCACCCCGCTCTGGAAGACGTTGCGCAGGCAGGACTCCTGACCCCTGTAGGAGCCGCAGTCGTCGAGGTAGCACGAGTACCAGGCCACGTCGCCGGAGCGCGAGAAGACGATGCGCAGGTCCCGGAGCTCGAAGTGGGTCCCGCGGAAGTCGGGGTCCCGCCAGACCTCGGCGTACTGCTTGAAGCGGTCCAGCCCCACCACCTGGCTGTCCGAGAACAGCCAGAAGTGGAAGAGGTCGTCGCCCCACAGGCGGAACATGGCCTCGAAGTCCTTTTCCACCGCCCAGCCGATCGCCTGCTCGATGGTCTGCCGCACCGCCTCGCGGTCGGCCGCCGGCTCGGCGGCCGCGGCCGTGCCACCGGCCGCCGTCAGGGCTGCGAGCGCGACCACGACGAGCCCGGTCCACCTCCTGCTCATGTCCTGCCTCCTCGACCCGGGAGCCGACTGCCAGTGCTGCCGCCCGGCGTCTTGCCACCGCGCGGCACGCGGTCGGGATCGGGTCCTCCGCTTCTTTACGCGGCCCGGGCCGGCCGGTTGCCGGGGCGAGCAGGCCCCGGCGACGTCGACCGGCGGCTTCAGGCTGTCTGTGGGTCGAACGCCCCTCCCCGGGCGAGGATCGCCAGTGCCGCCGCCGGCGCCGGCCAGTCGGCGACGGCGGTCGGGTCGCCGGTGCGCTCCCGCCAGACCTCGGCTCGGGGCAGGAGCGCGATCGCGAGCTCCGTCCTCCGGCGTCCAGGACAGGCTGCTGCCTCTGCCGCGTCGACGGAAGAGCGGGCTCAACGGCGACATCCTGCTCTACAACCCGGTCCTGAAGCGGGCGTTCGAGATCTCCTCGATGGGCATCCGGGTCGACCCCTAGACCCTCCTCCGCCAGCTCGTGTTTCACGCGGCCTCGAGGCGGTAGCACGGCGAGAGGAGGATGGGGGAGGGACGTCACCATGCCGCGTCGCCCGCGGGTGTTCCTCGAGGGGGCCGGCACCGAATTCGTGCCTGGTGAGAGACTCCCGACGTTCCTGGCTCCGGTACCACGTTCACGGTTGTTGGATTGCCGGGACGTGCCAAGCCGACGGCCCTCGGGATCTGACGTCGGATCCCAGACCTCCTGCCATGTTGCGCTCCACCCAGCAGGAGGACTGGAATCGGCACGGTGGCACGGCGACCTCCTGCCAGGGCTCGCCGTCGGATCCTGCCGGAGCGGCCAGCGGGCACCGGCCACTGTTCTGCGGTCGGCCTGCACGGGCCGGAGCCGCCCGCCCGGAGGAGAGACACGGTGCGGGCGGGTCGTGCAACCGAGGCGCCCTGGGCCTTCGGCCGGGTAGCGTGCGGGGCCGTGCCCCGCGCTTCGGTCCAGTCAGGCGGCCTGGTCAGCCCCGGCCCGTTCGGCGACACGACGAGCGACGCTGCCGCCCGTGAGCGCCGAGACTCGGTCGAGCTGAGCTGCTTCGCGCATGGTGTCGCCCTCCGTCGGAGGCGCCCCCGGCCCGAACCCGACTCGTCGCGGCTCTGGCCACCTGCCGCCGCGTTCCATCGCCGGATCGCGGCGTCCTCCTCCCCGGAGCAGGGTGGACCGCCCAGGGGCGAAGGACGTGCCGGGCACGATGCCCTTCGCCTCCGCGGGCGAGATCGAGGGGGCAACCAGGGGGCCATGACACCTACGGCCGGGGGTTACCCGGCCGCAAGTGCTTTCGATGGTGGTACGCCCGACTGGGTTCGAACCAGCGACCTTCAGATCCGGAGTCTGACGCTCTATCCAGCTGAGCTACGGGCGCGGAAGCTGGCGGTGCCGGCGGTGCGGGCTGTGGTCCGCCTGAGAGGGCTCGAACCTCCGACCTACGGATTAGAAGTCCGTTGCTCTATCCTGCTGAGCTACAGGCGGGGAGCGAGCAGCCTGCATCCGGGATGGTCGGGGCGAGAGGATTTGAACCTCCGACCCCCTGCGCCCAAGGCAGGTGCGCTACCAGACTGCGCCACACCCCGACGCTGCAGTCTCTTCTTCCTCGGTCGACGAGCTTCCAGTGTCAAAGACCGGCCGCAACCGGCAAGCTGCGAGTATAGAGATTGCCGCCGGCGAGTGTCAACGTCCGCCGCGACCGTG
>CAYTJW010000367.1:0-5622 GCA_964438135.1 uncultured Thermoanaerobaculia bacterium | reverse complement strand
GCGAGCCGGCCCGGGCCCTCGGCCCCCTGCTGGCCTGCACGCCCACCGCCACCGCGCTCTGCCTCGCGGACGACCGCTTCCGCGTCGGCGTCAGCTGGCGCAACTACAACGACGGCAGCACCGGGGTCGGCCAGGCGGTGTCGCTCACCGGCGACACCGGCTACTTCTGGTTCTTCTCCAGCGCCAACATCGAGCTGGTGCTGAAGGTCCTGGACGGGACCGGGATCAACGGCCACTTCTGGGTGTTCTACGGCGCCCTGTCCGACGTCGAGTACACCATCACCGTCACCGACACCCAGACCGGCGCCGTGCGGACCTACTCCAACCCGGCCCACAACCTGGCCAGCGTCGCCGACACCTCGGCCTTCGCGGGGCCGTAGCGGGGGCGCGGCAGCCCGGGCCGACCGCCCCCCGACCGGTTCGGGACCCCGTCCCACCGGTCAGCAGGAGGACCATGGCTCTCCCGCCAACCGCCGCCACCCTGCTCCTCCTGGCCGCCGCCGCCGGCGCGCTCTACGGGGCCCACCGGCTGGCCCTGTGGGCCGAGGGGCGCGGCTGGGTCTTCTACCGCCGGCGCCGGCCGACCCGCTCCGCCCTCGGCAACGCCTTCCTCGAGGTGCAGAGCCTGTTGGAGCCCGGTCAGCGGCGGGTGGTGGAGGAGCGGACGCGGGTCGAGGAGGAGGCGGACGCGGCCGGCGACCCGCCCGAGCCACCGTCCCGCGGCTGACCCCGGGCACCCCTGTATCACGCGCCGGCCGGCGGCGACTCCTGGGGCTAGAATGGGAGCGGGGCCCTCGGCCCCGGGAAAGGTCGCCACGATGTCCTCCTCGTCCCCACACCGCCTGCCGCTCGTCCTCCTCCTCCTCGGCGCTCTCGCCCTGCCTGCCGGGGCCGGGCAGGGGCCGCGGCGACCGCGGGGCCGGGTCCAGCCCGCACCCGCCGGCCCCCAGGCCCTGCACAGGGTCGGCGACTGCCAGGAGCTGCGCGACCACGTCAGCGCGGTCGTCCTGGAGACCGTCATCCGCTACCGCTACGGCTGGTGGCGGTGGTACGGGCCCTGGTCCGACGTCGGCGGCGGCGACCCGAGCGCCGAGGGGCCGTCCGACTACACCACCACCAACGTCCAGGAGCAGGGCGTCGACGAGCTCGACATCGTCAAGACCGACGGCAACTACCTGTACGTCGCCCAGGACGCCGCCCTCAACGTGGTCCGCTCGTGGCCGGCCGAGTCGAGCGAGCTGGTCGCGACCCTCGAGCTCGAGGGCTACGCCAGCGGCCTGTTCCTGCGCGACGACCGCGTCCTCGCCATCTCCAGCTCCTGGAGCGCCGACTTCGCCCCGGACGCCTGGGGTCTGACCCGCCTCGACCTGGTCGACGTCGCCGACCGCACCGCCCCGGCCGTGGTCCGCAGCGTCGAGGTCGAGGGGCAACTGGTCGGCGCGCGCCTGGTCGACGGCCACGCCTACGTCGTGGTCTGGACCTACCTGCCGATGCCGGACCAGGCCTGGGAGCTGGCGTGGCGCGACGACCTCGGCCTGCCGGTGGTCGACTGGGACGCCCCCCAGGAGGAGCGGGACGCCGCCGCCGCGGTGGCGCGCGAGATCCTCCGGCCGCTGGTCGCCGAGATCGTCAACGGGCTGGCGATGGACGAGCTGCTGCCGCTGGTGCGGGACCGCTCCGCCGCCGACCCCGACGCCGCGGCGACCCCTCTGCTCGACTGCGCCAAGGTCTACCTGCCGGCCGAGGCGTCGCAGCTCTCGGCGCTGTCCGTGCTCCACCTCGACCTCGACCAGCCGGGCGGCGGCCCCCTCGACGCCACCGCCATCCTCGCCGACGGCTACACCCTCTACGCCTCCTCGCGCAGCCTCTACGTCGCCCAGGGCAGCTGGTGGTGGTGGTGGGGCTGGGGCGACCTCGACCGCACCACCGTCATCCACCGCTTCGAGCTCGCGGGCGACCGCGGTGGCGAGCCGGTGCGCTACGCCGCCACCGGCTCGGTCGACGGCTGGCTGCACAACCAGTTCTCGCTCGGCGAGCACGACGGCCACCTGCGCGTCGCCACCACCGCCTTCGACTGGTGGTGGGGCCTGGACCAGGGCGAGGAGGACCAGCAGGGCAGCTCGGTGACCGTGCTCCGGGACGACCAGCTCGGCCGGCTGGTGAAGGTCGGCGAGGTGACCGGCATCGCCCCGGGCGAGCAGATCTACGCCGCCCGCTTCATCGGCGACGTCGGCTACCTGGTCACCTTCCGCCAGGTCGACCCGCTCTTCACCCTCGACCTGTCCGAGCCGACCGCGCCCCGGGTCGTCGGCGAGCTGGAGACGCCCGGCTACTCCGCCTACCTGCACCCGGTCGACGACGGCCACCTGCTCGCGGTCGGCATGGAGGCGGACCTCGAGGGGCGGGTCATCGGCCTGCAGGTGAGCCTGTTCGACGTCTCCGACCTCGCCCAGCCGCGCCTCCAGGACCGCTACCTGGTCGAGGGCTCGCCCGAGGCCTGGTCCTGGTCCGAGGCGCTGTGGGACCACCACGCCTTCACCTTCCACCGCGGCGTGTTGTCCATCCCCGCCTACATCATGGAGCCCGGGCACGAGTTCACCGGCCTGATCGCGTTCTCGGTCGACACCTCGTCCGGCATCGGCGAGCTCGGCCGGGTCGACCACCAGGACCTGCCCGGCCGCGACACCTGGCCCCAGGTCCGCCGCAGCGTCTACGTCGAGGACGCCCTCTTCTCGCTCTCGAGCCGCGGCCTCAAGGTCAACCGCCTGACCGAGCCGGAGGTCGAGCTGACCCGCGTGCCGCTGCCGCAGACCTGGCCCTGAGCGCCGTCCGCGCCGACTCTCGCCCCCGGCCCCCGCGGCCGGGGGCGAGGCGTCTCACGCGCCGTCGCCCGGTCGCTCGTACGCCAGGGTCAGCGGCTGGCCGAGCAGCCCCTCGAGCGGGCTGGGGCCGATCGCCATGGCCTCGCCGCGGGCCACCGCCGCGGCCAGGTCGACCCCCTGGTGGCGCACCAGGTAGGCCACCCACAGGTAGCTCGCCCGCCGGCCCACCGAGCAGTGGACCAGCACCTGGCCCGGGTGGCGGTCGAGGAACTCGGCCAGGCGCCGGACCACCTCCGGGGTGTAGGGGTGGCCGTCGCCGCCGAGCTGCAGCTGCAGGTAGCCGAGGCCGAGGTCGCGCACCACCTCGACCTCGTCGTAGGCGACCTCGTGCGGGTTGACCATCTCGCGCGAGGTGCGGAGGTTGACGACCGCGGTCAGGCCCCGCTCGCGCAGCCGGCGGAGGGCGTCGGCGCTCGGCTGGCCGCCGACCAGGACCCGCCCGTCCTCGAACAGGTGGTCGACGCCGGGGACGTCGGTCACGGGTCGCGGCACCGGCGGCCTCTCGACCGTGGCCGGGCTCGGCTCGCGCGTGCCCACGCCGGCCTCAGCCCCGGCCAGCCCCGCGGCCAGTACCAGCAGCACCACCACCCGCCCCAGCAGCGTCATGAGCCCACCTCCGGCCGCCCGCCGGCGGCCACCGTCCCGTCCGCTCATACGGCCGCCGCCGCGACCGGGTTGCGGCGGCCCGTCACAGCAGCCGGCAGGCGTCGTCGAAGTCGAGCCGCGGGTGGCGCGGGTGCAGCCGCTCGCGGTCGCCGTAGCCGAGGTTGACCAGGAAGTTGCAGCGGACGGCGGTGCCGGCGAAGAACTCGGCCTCCACCCGCCCCGAGTCGAAGCCAGACATCGGCCCGCAGTCGAGGCCGAGGGCGCGCGCGGCCACGATCAGGTAGGCGCCCTGGAGACTGGAGCTGCGGAAGGCGGTCTCCGCCGCCAGCCGCTCGTCGCCGGCGAACCAGGAGCGGGCGTCGACGTGCGGGAAGAGCCGCGGCAGCTGGTCGTAGAAGGCCAGGTCCTGGCCGACGATGACGGTCACCGGCGCGGCCATGGTCTTGGCGACGTTGCCGGGGGCGAGGGCCGGCCGCAGCCGCTCCTTGCCCGCCGGCGTGCGCACGAACACGAACCGCCCGGGGCAGGAGTTGGCGGCGGTGGGGCCCATGCGCAGCAGCCCGTAGAGGCGCACCAGCAGCTCGTCCGGCACCGGCCGGTCGAGCCAGGCGGAGTGGGTTCGGGCGTCGAGGAACAGCTGCGCGAGGGCGTCGTCGGCGAGAGGGGCGTGCACGTCACCTCCAGGGTCGGGAAGCCGGGGCGGGGTCTAGCCCATGCCCGGGGCGGCCGGGTGGTGCAGGGCCAGGGCCATGTCGTAGACCCGGTCGTAGTCGGGGGGCACGAACTCGGCGCCGACCTCGCGCCCCTGCACGCGCCGCACCTGGGCCGGCTTGCGGAAGCGGGTGACCTCGCGGTGGGCGAGCTCGAACTCCAGCAGCAGGCGGTCGCCGACCGCGAGCTCGGTGTCCTCGGTGAGCTCCAGCAGGGCGCCGATGCGCGACAGGTTGCGCAGCAGCACGGGCCGCGGCAGCGCGTCGCCGTTGACGGTGCAGAGGCCGTCGAGCTCGACCTGCTTGCGCACCGCCGCGCGCCGCTCCATGTAGAACACCCGCCGGCGACCACAGGGGCACCGGAAGCGCATCCGCACCGGCGTCGAGGAGCGGAGGAAGCGCGGGTCCACGGTGAGGGTGTGACTGGCGCCGCACTCGCAGACGTAGTCCGCGGTGCTGTCGCTCTTCATCGCCAGCGTGCTCCTGCGTCTCGCCGCCATGACACCCTCCGGGGCGCGCCGGCCCCGGGCACATTGTACGCCAGGCGGCGGCACGGGTTGCGGAGCCCCCGGTCCCCGCCCCCGGCCGGAGCGGGTATGATGCGCGGCTGGGAACGGAGGGGGATGCGCTACCGCTGCCTGGTCCTCGACCACGACGACACCGCCGTCGACAGCACCGCCAGCGTGCACCACCCGGCCCACGTCCGGGCGATGGAGGTGCTGCGGCCGGGCCACGAGCCGGTCGACCTCGAGACCTGGTTCGCCAAGAACTGCTCGCCCGGCATCGCCGCCTACCTGACGGACGAGCTCGGCCTGACGCCCGAGGAAATGGCGGTCGAGGAGCGGATCTGGCGCGAGTTCACCGCCCGCGTCGTGCCGCACTTCTTCCCCGGCTTCCTCGACGCCCTGCACGCCTTCCAGCGGCGGGGCGGCCTGGTGGTCGTCGCCTCGCACTCCGACGAGACGGTCATCCGCGGCCACTACCGGGCCGCGGCCGACGGCCGGCCGGTGGAGCCGGACCTGGTGTTCGGCTGGGAGCTCGGGCAGGAGCTGCGCAAGCCCAACCCCTACCCGGTGCTCGAGACCCTGCGCCGCTTCCGGCTCGAGCCGCGGGAGGTGCTGGTGGTGGACGACCTCGCGCCCGGCGTCGACATGGCCGCGGCCGCGGGCGTCGACGCCGCCGCCGCCGCCTGGGCGCACGCCATCCCCTCGATCCAGGACCTCGTCCACCACCGCTGCGTCGCCGTCTTCGAGCGGGTCCAAGACTTCGCCGAGTTCGTCCTCCGCTGAGCCCCGGTCGCCGGTCCGCGGCACGATCGGGCCGACGGGGCGGATCGCGTCGGCTGCGCCCCCGCTCGTCGCCCTGGCCGGGGCGACCCCCGGACCGCCGCCGGCCGGGGTGGTGCTGGAGCGCGCCGAGAGCCG
>CAYTJW010000366.1:0-5652 GCA_964438135.1 uncultured Thermoanaerobaculia bacterium | reverse complement strand
CTCCGCCCTGTCCTCTGCCTCGCCCATCTCGCCCCCGATCCCGGTCAGAACGTGCCGACGATCGTGACCGGCGTGCCGACGCTCACCCGATCGTACAGCCGATCCCTGTCGCCGTTGGTCAGCGCGACGCAGCCGTCGGTCCAGTCGCGGCCGGCGCCGCCGTCGCCGTGGATCTCGATCAGGCTGCCGACGCCGGCGCCGCGGGGCACGTCCCCGGCCTCCCGCGCCCGCCGGTAGCGGCTCATGTCCTCCTGGTTCGGGTAGTTGATCAGGAGGGCCTTGTAGAAGCGGGTGGCCGAGCCGTGCTTGCGGGCCGTCACCCGGTAGCGGCCCTCGGGCGTGGCCCGGTCGCCGGCGTGCCGCTTCGGCCGCATGCCGTTGGCGCCGAGCTCGGCGGTGAAGGTCGCCTCGACCTGGCCGCGGCGGTAGAGGATCAGGCGGTGGTTGAGCTTGTCGACCACGATCGCCCGCCCGCCGCTCGAGCGGGACGCGCGCACCGTCTCCTCGACCCAGGAGCGCCACTGCCGCAGCAGGCGCGGGTCGGAGAAGCGGTCGAGGATCGAGCGCCAGCTGCCGGTGGGGGAGGCGGCGAAGACCCGCGCCCGCTCGGCGGCCACGGTCGCCCGCTCGTAGTCTCCGGCCGCCGCCAGGCGGTGGGCCAGCCCGAGCTCGACCTCGGCCCGGGTCATGGCGGCGGCCTCGGCCCGGCCCATGCCGGGCTGGCGCATGTGGACCCGCGCCGCCGCCACCTCCCGCGCCACCTCCGCCTCCACCGCCCGGTAGCGCTCCACCTGCTCGCGCTGGTAGCCGCGCAGCTCGGTCACACGGCGGCGGGCAGTGGAAACCACCCGGCCCCAGGCGGTCTCGACCCGGAGCACGTCGCGCCGCGACGAGCTGCGGCTCATCTCCACCGCCGTCACCACCTCCGCCTCCCGGATCAGGCTCTCGACCTCGCTCGCCGCAGCCGGGCGCTGCGGCGCCAGCTCGGTCGCCGCCCGCCGGGCGACCCGGCGGAGGGTGGCGGGGTCGGACGACAGCCGCTGCTCCGCACAGGCCTGAGCCAGGATGGCCGCGACGACGACCGGGCCAACGAAAAGGGGCCGGCGACGCACCAGCGCCGCCGGCCCGGAAGAGAGCAACGTCGTCCTCAGCAATTGATCTTGGTCTTGGCGGCAGCGACGTCGGCGAGGAAGGCGTCGACGCGGGCCTTGAGCTGGTCAGCCGCGGCCTTGGCCGGGAAGAACTTCTCGCCGGCGATCTGCGACTCGATGTCCGGCAGGCCGGCGCCGAGGCCGGTCAGGTTGCCCTGGAGGAGCTCCATGTCGGCCTTGAAGCCCTTGGGCTTCCGGCGGCACTTGTCGAGCTCGGCCAGCGCGTTCTGGGCGTTGGTCAGGTCGCTCTTGACCTGGTCGAGAGCCGCCTGGGCCTCCTGGCGCGCCCTCTCCTTGCCAGCCTTGCCGGCCTGCTCGGCGGCCTGAGCAGCCTGCTCGGCGGTCGCGATCAGGAGCTTGGTCTGCTTGTAGGAGCGGAACAGGGCGAACTTGTTCGCCTGCACCTCGAGCTCGGCGTTGACCGCGGCCTGGGCGTCCTGCGCCGCCTGCCACTCCCCCTGAGCGTAGGTCTCGGCCTCGGCCGCCCGGGCGGTGTCCAGAGCTGCCTTCGCCTTGTCGATCTCCACCTGCGGCGGCTTGGCGCAGCCAACCACGACCAGCAGCGGGATGACGACAACGGCCACACGAACCAACAACGACCTCATACGCATACTCCTAACTCTCCTTCCTCCACCTTCAGAGAGGGCGCCGGAGCCACCGTCGGCTCCGACATACCGGCGCGCACCATACACCGGTTCCTCCCGCATTGCAAGCCCCCCCTCGACGAAGGCCGCCGATACCACCCCTGATCAGCCGAAACGCGCCAGATCCAGCCATCACCACGGCGACGACCGCCCGTCCTTGCGGCCACCCTGCCCACGCTGCATAATCGGCGGGCACGGGACGAGCCCAGGTCGAGCCCGCTACCGGGCAGGAGGGGAAGAGCCATGAACCTGGAAGAGGCGATCCGCACCGCACTGGATTACGAAGGCCGTGTTCACAAGACCTACTCCGAGGCGCTCGAGAGCGCCACCGACGAGGTCGGTCGCCGCGTCTTCCAGACCCTGTGCGACGAGGAGAAAGGGCACATCCGCTACCTGCGCGAGAGGCTCGGGGAGTGGACCTCGACCGGCGCCATCTCGGTCGAGGAGCTCGGCACCGCGGTGCCCAGCCGGGACCGGATCGACGCCGGCGTGGCCCGCCTGCGGCAGAAGGTCGCCGGCCAGGCGCGGCGGGTGAGCGGGACCGAGGTCGAGCTGCTGCAGCGGGCGCTCGCGGTCGAGGTCGAGACGAGCGCGTTCTACAAGGAGATGGTGCGCACCCTGCCCGGCGACGGGCAGCGCCTGTTCGCCCGCTTCGTCGAGATCGAGGAGGGTCACCAGGCCATCGTCCAGGCCGAGCTCGACTGCGTCAGCGGCCTCGGCTACTGGTTCGACACGCGCGAGTTCAGCCTCGAGGGGTAGCCGCCCGCCCCGGCGGCGCCGTTCTCGAACCGGGCGACGCCCTCCTGGAGGGCGCGCGCCGCCTGGTCCAGCTGCTCGAGGGAGGCGTGGGTCTCGCGCAGGGCGTCCATGGTCCGCCGCAGCTCGTCGCCCACGTCCCCCACCGCCGCTGAGATGTGCTCGGCGGCGCCCAGCTGATGCGACATCGCCCGACTGACGTCCTCGAGCCCGGGCACGACCCCCTGCACCTGCTCGATGACCTGGCTCAGGCGCTCGCCCACCGCCGACACGTCGGCCGCGCCGCGCTCGACCCCAGCCACGAACAGGTCGACGTCGCGCACCCCGGTGGCCACCGCCTCGCCCATCTCCCGCACCGTCTCGTCGATGTCGAGGGTGGCCACCGCGGTCTGGTCGGCGAGGCGCCGCACCTCGCCCGCGACCACCGAGAAGCCGCGCCCGTGCTCGCCCGCCTTCTCCGCCTCGATGGCCGCGTTGAGGGACAGCAGGTTGGTCTGGTCCGCGACCTTGGAGATGGTGGTGACGATGGAGGTGATGCTGGCGGCCTTGTCGGCGATCGACTGCAGCCGGCCCGCCACCGAGCGGGAGGAGCGCCCCATCCCCTCCATGACGCCCCGCATCCGCGCCAGGTCGGCCTGACAGCTGGCCGCCAGCTCGGCCGTCTCGCGCGTGCGCGCCGCCACCCGGCCGGTGGCGCCGGCGAGGTCGGCGGCGACGCGGGTGATCTCCTCCACCGAGCCGAGCGCCGTCTCCGCCGCCTCGAGCCGCCGGGCCATCGCCTGCTCCTGGCCGGCCGCCCGCGCCGACAGCTCCATCACCGTGCCCATGGGCGCGCCGATGGCGCGGGAGATCTCGGCCAGGAAGGCGCTCTTGCCAGTCGCCGCCGCCTCCGCCGCCTCCTTGGCCTCCTCCAGCTGCAGCTGCTTGAGGAAGCTGTCGAAGCGGAACCGGTCGAGGACCCAGGCCAGGACCACCCCCACCCCGTACGACACCGCCAGGTTGTTCATCGAGTACGCCGCCGCGTCGGTCGACAGGTCGGGCTGGTAGATGCCGACGCTGAGACCGAACAGCACCACCGACAGGCCGTAGAAGAGCATCACGGTGCGGAACAGGAACGGCCCGGCGACGATGACGATGACGATGATCTGCAGGCCGGAGACGTAGTTGGCGTCGTCGGCGATGCGCCCGGTCCAGAACGAGCAGTTGAGCAGGGTGAAGGTGATGAGGACGTACAGCAGGCCCCGCCCGCGGCCCCGCAGCCGCTCGGAGAAGGACAGCCCGAAGACCGCCGCGCCGGCGACCATGAGGGCGAGCCGGTAGTAGAGCAGCTCCGGGAACTCGGGGTGCAGGCGGGGGTCGATCTGGAAGGCGTAGCTGACCCAGACCAGGGCGCAGACCAGGCCGAAGGGCCGCTGCAGGGCCCGCGCCTGCCGGTCGAGGACGGCCGCGAACTCGCGGCCGTGCCGGGCGCGCTCGGGGTGGGGACGGAGCAGGGCGAGAAGGGACGTCATCCGACGACCCCGCAGTCTAGCACGCCGCGGGGCGGCGGGAGGGGCGGCAGGGCGGAGGGGGAGGGAGGAGGAACAGGTCGAGGTCGAGGTCCAGGTTCACGTCCACGTCGAGGTCCAGCTCCAGGTCCAGGTCCAGGTCCAGGTCCAGGTCGACGTTCGGGTCGGCGGCTGGGGACGGGAAGCGGGGCGGCTCGACCGCGGGAGGGGGCGCGGCTACCATGCGCCCGTGCCGGTCGTCTACCTGGTCGGCTTCATGGGCTGCGGCAAGACCTCGGTCGGCGAGGCGCTGGCGGCCATCCTCGGGGTCCACTTCGTCGACCTCGACCGGCTCGTGTCGGAGCGGCTCGGGGCGCCGGTGGTCGAGGTCTTCGCCCGCCTCGGCGAGGCCGTGTTCCGGCGCGAGGAGACCCGCGCTCTGGCCGACCTGGGCCGCCTCGCCCAGGGGGTCGTGGCGACCGGCGGCGGCACCTTCTGCTTCGAGGAGAACCGCCGGCTGATCCTCGCCTCCGGCGGCATCCCGGTCTACCTGGAGGCGACCTGGCCGACCCTGCTCGCCCGCCTCCCCGGCAAGCAGGCCGAGCGGCCGAAGTTCGGCGACCCGGAGGCCGCCCGGGCCCTGCTCGCCGCCCGCGAGCCCTGCTACCGGCTGGCGCGCGTGGTCGTGCCGGTGGACGGCCTCCCCTCGCCGCGGGCGGCGGCCGTCGCCGTCGCCCAGGCGCTGGGTCGCCTCACCGGCTGGCCGGGGTAGGGGGGCGGCTCAGCTCCGCCGCCGCACCACGTAGCTGGCGACGGCGGCGAGGGCCCCGGCCTCGCCCTCCAGGGCCCGGGCCAGGTCGAGCAGCTCCCCCTCGAGCTGGGACAGGCGCTGGCGGGCCGGGCCGAGGCCGTAGAGGGTGACGACGGTCAGCTTGCCCGCCGCCGCGTCCTTGCCCGGCGACTTGCCGAGCTCGGCCGCGGAGGCGGTGGCGTCGAGGACGTCGTCGGCCACCTGGAAGGCGAGGCCGAGGCGCTCGCCGAAGGCGGCGAAACGCCGGCGGGTGTCCGGCGGGACCCCGGCCAGCACCGCCCCCAGCTCGACCGCGGCCCGCAGCAGGCAGCCGGTCTTGTGGGCGTGGATCCGCTCCAGCCGCTCGGCGAGGCCGACCCGGCCGGTCTCCCCCTCGCCGGCCGCCACCTGACCGGTCGCCTCGAGGTCCTCCATCTGCCCGCCGACCATGCCGCGGGACGAGACCGCCCGCGCCACCAGCTCGGTCGCCTCCGCCCGCCGCGCCGCCCACTCCCCGCCCTGCGGGTGGCGGGCCACGAGCAGCAGGCCCTCGGCCAGCAGGGCGTCGCCGGCCAGGATCGCGGTCGCCTCGTCGAAGGCCCGGTGCACCGTGGGCCGACCCCGCCGCAGCACGTCGTCGTCCAGCGCCGGCAAGTCGTCGTGGACCAGCGAGTAGGTGTGGATCAGCTCCAGGCCGCAGGCCGCCTCGGTGACGGCGTCCGGGTCGCCGCCCGCGGCCCGGTGCGCCAGGCG
This sequence comes from uncultured Thermoanaerobaculia bacterium, assembly GCA_964438135.1. Lineage (GTDB taxonomy): Bacteria > Acidobacteriota > Thermoanaerobaculia > Thermoanaerobaculales > Sulfomarinibacteraceae > CAYTJW01. The sequence continues at coordinate 71 of CAYTJW010000366.1, read as the reverse complement.
GGCCAGGATCGGCCGCACCCGCTTGCCGCCGCCGGCGACGGCGTAGCTCATGGCCCGGTGCAGCCGCTCGG
>CAYTJW010000365.1:0-5657 GCA_964438135.1 uncultured Thermoanaerobaculia bacterium | reverse complement strand
TGGCCGAGGAGCTGGCTATGCTCTAGTCGCGGCCGGCCCCGCCGCTCGCCCGAGCCCCGCGGCCTCGCCATCCCCGGGCTGAGACCCTCAGCGCTGGCGCGGCCGCGCGCCCGGGCCGGCCCACGGCTGCCCCAGCCGCTCCGCGAGCAGCTGGCCCCAGGCGGTGGGCTCGAGGGGCATGCCGACCCCGCAGCCGCCGCCGGAGTGGTCGACCAGCAGGTTGGGGGGGCAGCGCATGTGGAAGGTCCAGCCCAGGTAGGGGACGTCGGCCGCCTCGGCCCGGTCCATCAGCGCGACGCAGTCGGCCATGGTCATGGCGCCGTCCGCGGGGCCGAACTCGCCGATCACGACCGGCAGGGTCTGGGCCGGCGTCTCGAACAGCTCGGCGAAGCTCGAGGCCGGGTCGTAGACATGGGTCTCGTAGACGACGTTGTCGCCGCCGCCGGCGGTGATCGGGTGGTCGAGGTAGTAGTCCAGCCGCCGCGCCCAGGCCCGCGTCCCCTGCACCGCGACCAGGTGGTGGGGGGTGCCGTGGCTGTCCTCCACCGCCCGGATCGTCGCCACGGCGTCGTTCATGGCGGTCCAGCAGGCGGCGTCGAGGGCGCCGTCCCAGTTCGCCTGCGGCTCGTTGACCAGGCCGAAGACGACGTGGGCGTCGTGCCGGAAGGTCGCCGCCAGCTGCTGCCAGATGGCAGTGGTGTCGGCGGTCGGCCAGCCCAGGTCCGAGAAGGTCGGGTCGACCCACAGCGACAGCAGCACGTACACCCCGGGCTTGGTCCGCAGGTGGCCGACGATCTCGACCAGGTCGGCCAGGTACTCGGGGTCGTCCAGCACCCCCTGCCACTGCACCGCGCCGCCCTGGTCGTCGGGGTAGCTCTCGAGCAACAGCCGCACGAAGTCGGCGCCCCAGACGTCCACCAGCTCGTCGGCCCGGCGCGTCACCTCGCCGACCTCCGGCGCCGCCCACGCGCACGCCCAGCAGGAGCGGGTGTCGTGGAGGTTGGCGCCGCGGCCGCGCCACCTCTCGCCGGTGGGCAGGTAGATGCCGTTGCCGTCGGTGCGGAGCCACATCGAGCCGACGGTCGCGCTCCAGGCCGAGGTGTACCCGCTCTCGAAGCCGTCGGCGAAGATCCCCTGCGCCGCGGCCGACGCCGACACCGCCAGGCACGCGGCCAGGAGAACCAGGCCGCGGCCGGGCGCGGTCGACGTCCACGCGATCGGTCGGCCATGAGGTCGCGAGTCCCGCATCGGGTGCCCCCCGTGGACGGAGTCTACCACCGGCGGCAGGAGACCGCCCCGGCGGCCCCCGGGCCCTCGCGACCCACCCCTGCCGCGGGCGGGGCCGGGCCACGACCAGGCGCTCGACCGCCCGGTCTGGCCCGCCGCGGCCCCTACCACGCCGAGGTGTCCCCCGACTCGAAGCCGTCGGCGAAGATGCCGTAGAAGGCGCCGCTGGGTGAGGCGCCGAGGATCTTGCCGCTGTCGCCAGCCACGAACAGGTGGTCCCACTGGTTCAGGGAGATGGCGCGGAACGGACCGGCGCTGGGCAGGTCGAGGACCTCCCAGCCGAGGGCGGTGTGGTGGAACAGGAACCTCTCGGACTGACTCGAGCCGACGACGTAGGTGTCGGTGCCGTTGGCGCCGACCTCCATGAGGGTGTCGGCGCCGGCAAAGGCGCCGATGTCGATCGGCGTCCACTGACCCGTGTAGAGGAGCGCGGTGGCGCTGGCGCCGACCGCCAGGATGCCGATCGGCGTGCCGCGGACGCCGTAGAGATCTGCGGTCGTGCCGCTGGCATGGACCTCCCACACCAGGCCGGGGCCCCCACCGTAGTGGAGGATGGTCCCGAACCGGCCGACCGCCCAGACGTCGGCGGCGGAGCTGCCCCAGAGGTCGTAGACATCCCAGGTCGTCCCGGCCGTGTCCATGTCCTGCCACTGGGTCCCGTCCCACAGGGAGATGGTCCCCGAGTTGCCGCCGACGAACACCGCGTCCGGCGCAGCCGCGAAGACCGCGTTGCCCCCAGCCGAGGCGCCGCTCCTGTCCTGTCTCTCCCAGCTCAGGCCGTTGTGGCGGTAGTAGCCCGGCCTGCCGGTGGCCCAGACCTCCGACTGACCAGGGGCACAGGAGACGGCCTCGAGGTCGCCGCCGTAGCCAGCGCTCGGCGCGGCGCTCGCGGCCGCCTTCCACTCCGAGCCGTCGCGCAGCATGATGACGCCCTCGCCGACCGCGTACAGCTCGGCGGCGGCCCCACCCGACAGGGCCAGTCCCCTGAGATCGTAGGGGAAGGCGCGGGCTTCCTCCTGGCTCCACGTCCCCCCTGGGGAGCGCTGGAAGATGCTCATGTCCGGCCCGACCGCGAAGACCCCGCCGCTGCCGCCTGCGGCGACGGCGTTGAGCGTCACCGTGGTCGGCACGGTCTCGCTCGTCCAGCCGCTGCCGTCGAAGTGCGCCGCGGTCCCGTTCGCGCCGACGGCGTAGATGTCGCTCGGGCCGCGGCCCCAGATGGCGCGGTAGGTGCCACTGGTCTCGAGGGTCCAGGCGCCGCCGTCGTAGTGGTAGATGGGGCCCGCCGCGACGTAGACGTTGGTCGGTCCCGTCCCCCAGACCCCGGTCACCCCACTGCTCGGGAAGCCGGTGTCGACCCATCCGACGCCATTCTCGAAGCGGAGCACGACGCTCCAGCCAACGGCGTAGGCATCCGTGGACCAGCCCCAGATCCCGGACAGGTTCGCGGTCGTCCCCGAGTCCATGGGGGCGACGTTGCCGGCGGTGTCGACCGAGAGGATCGTGCCGCCGTTGCCCACCACCCACGCCGAGCCCCCTCGGCCCCAGACGCCGCTCAGGGTCTGGCTGGTCCCCGGGTCGACCTTGGTCCAGCGGTTCCGCTGGCCGTACCAGACCGCGCCAGCCGCGCCCACGACCCACATGTTGCCCTGCGTGTCGGCAGAGATGGCTCTCAGGTCGACGTCGGACGGTGTCAGCCAGCCGTCTTCGACCTCCCAGCCGAAACCGGTGAAGGTGGCGATGGTCCCGCCGTCGCCCACCGCGATCACCTGCCGGCCGTCGTCACACAGGTCGTCGAGCGTCGACAGCGTGCCGCGGGTCTCCATGGTCCATTCCAGGTCGAGGTTGCCGTCATAGTGGAGGATGACCCCGTTCTCGCCGACCGCGTACGCGTCGTTGGCAAGGGCGGCCCACACCCCGTAGAGGTCGTGGTTGCCCGGGGTGGACATGGCCTCCCACCCGCCACCCCCAGACGAGCGCAGCGCGACGCCGTTGTCGCCCACGGCGTAGGCCACGCCGTCGCCGACCCACACCGCGTGGAGGTCCGCGGTCGTCGGCGAGGTCTGGGCGTTCCAGATGCCGTCGTAGTGGACGATGGCGCCGCCGCTGCCGACCGCGTAGACATTGCCGCCATGACTGCCCCAGACACCTTCCAGCAGCGCGGTGGTGCCGCTGCTCATCGCGCCCCAGGAGACCCCGTTCCAGTGGTAGACCGTGCCCGTCTGACCGACGGCGAAGACGTCGTTGCTGGCCGCGCCCCACACGCCGAACAGACGGACGCTGGCGGGCGTCGCCACGTAGGTCCAGCTGCTGCCGTCCCAGTGCCAGGTCTCGCCGCCACCCGAGCTGCCGCTCTCGGTCACCGCCCAGACGTCGTTCGTGGCAGCGGCCCAGATCCCGCTCACCTCGCGCCAGATCGCGTCGTCGGGCAGGTCGGTCCAGCCGACGCCGTCCCAGTGGAAGGTGTCGCCGCCGAGCTGGTAGCTGCCGGCGCCGACGAAGACGTCGTTCAGGCTGGTGCCGCTCAGTGTCCGCAGGTCGTTGTCGATGGTCGAGGGGACCCGCTCCCACACCCCGTCGACCCGACGGGTGGCGGCACCCCGATCGCCAACCGCCCAGACCTGCCCCACCCCCGCTCCCCAGACCGCGTTCAGCTTCTCGCCCTGGGGCCGGGGATTGAGCCACTGCCAGTCGCCCGAGTCGGGCGCGCTCCCCGCCTCGCGCGGGGGTCGACCTTCCTCCGTGGAGCCGAGTGGCCGGCCGATCGCCGGCCAGGCCGGAGACGGGCCGAGACGGACACCGGGCAGGGTGGTGCGGACCCCCGACCGGGAGCGCAGCAGGGGCATTCCCCACGCCTCGGCGTCGACCGGCTCGAGCTCCAGGTCTGCCGAGAGGTCGAGGGTCATGGCCTCCTCGATCTCCGGGAGCGGGCGGCGAAGCAGGATGCGGTGAGGTCCGCCCTCGGGCAGCTGCACCAGGGCGGCGTCGAGGCCGGGCGAGGCGTTGGCCTCCTCGATGGCGGCGCGCAGGGTGCACGAGCCCCACGGGTCGGCGCAGATGGCATCCCCGAGCGCGGCGTCGGAGTCGTCGCGCGCAGAGTCGACGGCGAACACGCGGCTGGGGACCGAGGCGTAGACCCTGGGCTCCGGCGAGCCCTCCCGGAGCAGGACGAGATCGTCGACGTGGTCGTGGTTGAGGCGGGCGGCCAGCACCCGGCCTGCCGGCAGGGAGCCCAGCTCACGGCCGTCCTCGCTCCAGATCGTCGTCCCCGACTCCGGCACGGTGACCAGGAGGTCGTCCGCGCTGCGACCGGAGACTCCGGCCGTCACCAGACGAGCGCTCGCGGGGAGCGGGCCCTGCCACGCCCGGAACATCGCTGCCAGGGTCGCACCTCGCGCGTGCGGCGCCAGGGCGTAGAGCACGCCGTCCTCGGCGAGGACGACGAGGTTGCCGGAGGTGCCGATGGCGACGGCGCGGGCAGGCTGCACCAGTCGGTGCTCGACCGTGGACCCGACCATCTCCAGCCCCCTGTCCACCACGCGCAGGCGCAGCTCGACGACGGCCTCGGCGGTCAGAGCGGCGACCACCAGGTCGCCGGACGGGAGCGGCCGCACCGCGAGGTCCACGGCCGCGCCCGGCAGCGCCACCCCGAGCTGCGGCCGGGAGATCTCCCCCAGGCTGCGGATTGCCGCCAGCGTCGTGCTTCCGGACGACTGCCACGCCATGATCACCGCGCAACCGCCGCTGACCGTGGCCGAGGTCAGGGAGCTCAGCCGGCCCGGCAGGGAGGCTCGCCGCGGTGGCGCGAGCCCGGTCGCCCTGCCGCCGGCAAGGAAGAGCACCTCGTCTGCACCGCGCTCGCCGACCAGGAGGTCGACTCGCCGGTCGCCATCGAGATCCCCGCAGGCCATGAAGTGGGGAGCCAGGTGAATGTGCTCGCCGCTGGCGCCGCTGGGAGGCTCGAGTGGAGGTTCGACCCGTGGCGAGAGGGCAGAGGCAGCGAGGGCGGCACTCGCACGGTGGGTCACGAGACGGCCCCCCCAGGGCTCGCCCACACCGACCACGATCTCGAGCCGCCCGTCGCCATCCAGGTCGGCTGCCGCGAGACCACCGTCCAGCGACCCGGGCTCCGGGTGGCTCCCAGGCAGGGCAGTGACCGTCGGGAGAGGCGTGAGCATCGCCGGCTGGGCCAGCCCGGGTTGGGAGCCCGAGAGCAGCCCGAGCACCATCGCGATCTCTGCGAGCGGGCACGCGGGGAAGCCGGGTCTCAGGGACATCGCGTCCTCCTGAAAGCTACCGCTTCAGTTTCCGGTCCAGCCTAGCGCAGCCGTTGGCCGCAACCAAACCCGGGCGAGGTGATCTGGTTGCGG
>CAYTJW010000364.1:0-5661 GCA_964438135.1 uncultured Thermoanaerobaculia bacterium | reverse complement strand
CCATGCCAACAGAGTATCACATTAGGCAATGAACTTCCGGGATGTTGTACTAGTGGGAGAATCACTGCGGCGACCCCTCGAGCACCGCCAGCGCCGCCCAGCCGGTGGTCAGCGAGCAAACCGCGCCCAGGGCGACGCCGGTCCCCACCGCCGCGAGGCGGGCGAGAAGGCGTCTCTCCTCGGGTCGCAGCGCCGCTGCCCCGGGTCTCATCCCCGACCGCCCTCCCCTCCCCGCGGGCGGCCGCGGGCCAGCTCGGGCAGGCTCGGCGTCGGCCGCGGCTGGGCCGGCGCCGGCGGGCTCCTCAGAGCACGAGGCTCTTCAGCCTCAACCGGGTCTCGTCGAGGGGGGAGCCGGCCGCCCTGGCCCTTTCCAGGTCGAGCCTCGCCTGCTCTGACGCCGCGTGAATGTGCTCGAGCACGTCCCGCGACCCGGTCCCGGCCACGCGTTCCGCGACCAGCGCCACCCGGTAGTGATTCTCGCGCTCGCTGACGGTGAACGCCAGCTCGACCTGGAGCGCCTCGTTCTCGCGGACGAGGGCGTCGCGCCGATCGTGCAGCTCCTGGCGAGCTCGGTCTTCCCTCACCCGCGCCGCCTCCAGGTGCTCGCGACTACGGTCGAGCCCCTCGCTCCCGACCCTGGCTTCGAGCAGCTCGGCGACCGCCGCCTCGAGCCCCATCACGCGCACCCGGTGCTCCTCCACCTTCTGCTCGAGCTCGGCGCGCTCCTCGTCGACCTGGCGGGACTCGCGCTCGATGTCGCCCAGCTCTCTCTCCGTCATTCGCCCCCCCTTTCGCCCGGCGTCCGGCTCGCGACAGGCGTTCGGCAGACGCCCTTCGTCACCCAGGGCGCGCGCGAGCCCGAGGCGGACGCTCGGACGGGCGGCTCCGGCCCGCAACCGCACCAGCCGGTCGCGCCGTCCCCGGCGAAGACGCCGGCGGGTCCATCAGATGTCCAGGGTCTCGAGCTTCGCCCGCGCCTCGCTGAGCGGGTTGCCGGCCATCTTGAACCGCTGCAGGTCCTCGTGGGCCTGGCCGGACGCCGACTCGACGTGCCCGAGCACGTCCCGCGGCCCGCCCTGGACCGCGCTCTCGAGGCGCCGCATCACGTCGTAGGAGCGCTGGCGCTCCTCGACCCCGCGCTTGACCTCCTGCTGCAGCTCCTCGTTCTGCCGGATCAGCTTGTCCCTCGTCTCCCGCAGCTGCTGCTTCTTGCGCTCCTCCTCCGACTTGGCGCGCTCGAGGTCCTCCCTGACCCGGTCGGCCCCCTCGCTGCCGATGCTGGCGTTGTGGAGCTCGGAGACCGCGGCCTCGAGGGCCTCGACCCTCTCCTGGTGGGCCTCCACCTCCTGCTCGAGCTGCTCCCGCTCGTCCTCGGCCTCCCCGGTCTCGCGCTCGATGTCCCTCAGCTCGCGCTCTCCCAACGGGCTCCCCGTCCTTTCCTGCGCCGCCTGACCGGCGGGTTCACATCAGCCGTCGCACGACCCTCTCGGTGAAATTGATCGAGACGCACTTGAACTGGAGGTCATCCCAGTCCAGCGACGCGTGCTTGCTGAACACCGTGTACGCCGCCGTCGCCGCCTCGGACCCCTTGCGCTTGCCCCGCACCTCCTTGTCAACCTCCCCCCGCACGCGGTCGACGAACCTGTCGCTCTGCTCCCGCACCCGCGGCTGGCAGCGCTCGCACACCCGGGCGCACTCGCCGTAGGGCCTGAAAACCGCCAGGCCGGGGGGCGAGACCTGGAACCAGTCCATCTGCTGCGCGACCCACGGGTCTGGCGGCGGGTCGGCCACCCCCTCCTCGACCTTGAAGTCGGGCTCCTCGACCATCTGGCTCCGGGGCCACCCTTCCTTGAAGAAGAAGCACCTGCCCGCCGGCAGGGTCGCGGCCAGGAGGAGCTGTCCCTCGTCGAGCACCATCGACGCGCCCAGGACCGCGCGGTCGTCCTCCGCCACCAGGCGGTGCATGACCTTGACGTTGGTGTTCTTGACCACCTCGGGGGCGATGGCAGTCGGCAACTGGTCAGCGACGACCAGACCCTCGCCCAGGGCACGCATCTCGGCCAGCATGCGCACGAACAGGTCGACCGCCCCCTGCTTCGGGTCGCCGCGGTGCTCGTCCTGGCGGCCCCCGCCGCTGCCGATGACGTTGTGGGCCTCCTCGACCAGCACGACGTGGGACAGGGGCCGCCGAGCCCCGCTTTCGCCGGTGTACTCCCTCGCCTTGGCGTACTCGTAGACGAGGGTGAGGATCACGATCATGACGAAACCCTTCTCGTCCCCGTGCAGGCCGTCGAGCTCGAGCACCACCGGCCTCCCCATCAGGTAGTCGACGGGCACCGACCGCCGGCTGTTGAAGCACCGCCCCTTGGGGCCCCGCAGCAGGGAGCCGATCCTCGACTCCAGCGCGCCGCGGATGCTGCCCGCGGTCTCGCCCCGGTAGCTGCTGTCGTCGGCCAGGGCGAGGCACTTGGCGTAGAGGTCCTCCATCGTCGGCGGCTCGAGCTCGGGGTCCTCACCGCCGTAGGCGTACTCCGACCAGCCGCGGTCTGCGTAGATCTCGCGAATCGCCCGGTCGAGGATCATGGGCAGGGGGTCCCACAGGCTGAACGCTCCGCTGAAGCACTGCATCGTCGACGAGATGTGCTCCGACACGCTCACCCCCGGCAGGACCTCGAAGGGGTTGAGCCGGAACGGCGAAACGCGCTCGTTGCCGACCGAGAAGACCAGCAGGTCCTCGGCGAAACACGGCAGGCTCTTGAGCGCCCGGTACTCCTTCTTGGCCGGCTCGAGGACGATGAAGGGCACCTGGAAGCGCTCCCACAGCTGCTTGAGGAGCGAGAAGCAGAGGGTCGTCTTGCCGCTGCCGGGGGTGCCGACGACGAGGCAGTGCTTCGCCATCTCACCGGGCTTGACGTCGGCCGCCTCGCCGGTCGGGCGCCGGCCGTCCGTCACCCGCCCGAAGTGGATGGTCTCGGCCGCGGGCGCGCCCGGCCTCGGCCGGGCCTCGAAGCCGCCGTCGAGGGGGATGCCCGGACAGCCGTCCCGGCCGGGGATCGGCAGGCGGAAGAAGCCCGAGGCCTCCTTCACCTCGACCATCCGGTGCAGCCGCCGCAACGTCTCCGGCCTCTCCTCGGCCTGCCAGATCCGCTCGTTGCAGACGGCCGGGGTCACGTAGCACCAGCGCACGGCGTTGAGGGCGCGGTCGAAGGCGCGGTGCCGGCGGTCGACGGTGACGAGCTGGGGCTGGCTTGCCGGCTCCACCGCCACGGAGGCGAGGATCGACGCCACCGCCTGGGCCCGGACGGCGTCGTCGGCGAGCACGCGGAAGGCGTACAGGAAGAGGCTCGAGCCGCTGCCACCGTACCTCTCGATCAGCTTCTCGTAGTCCTTCCTCACCCGCTCCGCGTTCGGGTCGGCCGCGATCTCCACGTCCTGGCCCTGCGAGAAGACGCCGCCGCCGACCTTGACCTTCTGGTCGCGCGACCACTGCTCGGCCACCTTCTTCAGCCGCAGCAGCTCGGCCGCCTCGGTGGCGGTGAGGGCGGTCGAGGGGACCAGGCAGATGTCGATCACCGTCCCCTCGGAGCGGGGGTCGTTGACCAGCGCCCGGCAGAGCCCGACCATCGAGTTGGCCGCGGCGGCGAAGCCGAGCGGGAGGTAGTACGACGAGAAGCCGCACACGGCGCGGTGGTGCCAGGCCTCGAGTAGGGTCTCTGGCTTGAGGATCTCGACGATGTGCGATATGCCCTGCGGGCTCAGCACCGCCGCGGCCAGCTCGCGGTCCTGCCGGTCCAGGTCGACCAGGCTGTACCCAGGAGGAAAGGCCCGGCGGATCTGGTCCCGGAGCTGGTGCAGCCCGCTCTCGGCCTGGGCGCTGTCGGCGCCGAACGCCCGGCACACCACGAACACCCTGATCCGGAGCCCGCCCTCCGGCGTCCGCTGGACGAAGTAGCGCAGGCTGATCGCCGCCCGGGGGCCGAGGGAGCAGACGGCGGCCAGCAGCCGGTCGTGCGCCTCGCCGACCCGCGCCACCCGCTTCTGCTCGTCGAGCTCTGCCAGGTCCGGGAAGCGGACCGAGCTGAAGTCGGGGACCGCCGGCACCTCGAGCACGCTCAGCGCCGTGGCGCCCTCGACCGCGCGCAGACCGGTGTCACCCAGCTGCCGGGCGCCCTCCCAGAGCGCGATCTTGGAGGCGGGCGCGAGCTCTCCCGGCGCACGGTCGACCGCGAGGCTGCGGGCCTCGAGCGGGGCCTGCCTCGGCATCGGCAGCCGCCGAGCGGAGCCTGTGAGCTCGCTCATGGCTCACACCTCCGCCTCGGCCGCGTCGCTCATCGCCGGCGACGGGCTGGATGCGGGGCTGGAGTCGGTCTTGAGGAAGCCGCCGCGCCCCCCCTCGACCCGCACGACGGTGGCGCCCTGGCTGACGAGGTCGTCGACCACCTCCTGGTAGACCTTCCTCATCGCCGAGGAGAAGAGCCGGATGTCGTCGATCTTGAAGGTCCGGCGAAGGGCCTTGGCCAGCTCTCTCGCCTCGTGCGCCGCCTTCCTCAGCACCGCCAGGTTCTGCTCCCGTTGCGCCTTCAGGTACGCCGCCAGGAAGTACAGGAACGCCAAGAGGACGGACAGGAAGCACAGCATACCGGAGGCCGCGGCTGCCAGCCCCCACCTCTTCTCCAGACACACCAGCGCGGCGATGAAGAACAGCAGCGCCGCCAGCAGGGCGAACCAGAAGCCCGGCATGAGCCTGAGCTTCATCGCCGGCACCACCGGTACTGGTGGCGGCTCGACGCCGACCTGCAGCTGCAGGCCGGCCCAGGCCCCCAGGTAGTCCACTCCCATCAGGATCTTGATGTCGCTGAAGACGTGGTCGCGGAGCGACGCGAGCACGCGCTTGCGGCTCTCGCCTGGGTCCGACTGCCAGGAGACGGGCCTGAGCTCGGTGGCCACGGGGACGTTCTGGCGGTCGATCTTGTCGCGGATGCGCCGGTGGAGCTCGTCGGGGTCGAGATGGCGGTCGGTGTGGGCCAGGTGTACCGTCTCCTCGTCGAGGATCAGGAGCGGCCGGCGGTATCCGGCGGGGATCCGACCCTCCGGCTCGGTGCCGTGCCAGATGGCCTGGTCGGGGCGGACGAAGACGGCGTCCGGCGCCACCACCACGCCCCGTTCCGCCGTGACCGTCCTGACCGCGGTGCCGCCTCCCACCAGCGGCGCCAGGTCAGAGCCAATCCTCCTCACGACCGCGGCGAGCCACGCGACCACCTTCTGCGGCAGGCCCTCCGGCCCGCCGGCACTCGTGGCGACCTCGAACGGTCGCGCCGGCTCGGGCCGCGCGACCGGGGCGGCCGGCGGCGGCGCGGTCGGCGGCAACTGCGGCGGCGACTGCACCGCCGGGAGGAGCCCGGCGACCGTCCTGGCCGGGACCCAGTCCGGCGTCCCGGCCTGCCACACCAGGTCATCCGCGGCGATCTGCCCAGTCCCTGCGAGATTGCACAGCTCCGCCCACGCGATCGGTCCGCCCTGCCTCCCGTCGTGACAGTAGTACCAGATGTCGTCCATCATGCCGGTGTCTCCTGTCTCAGCGAGCTCGACGCTGTTCGGTCCACGCTGATCCTAGCGCAGCCGTTGGCCGCAACCAAACCCGGGCGAGGTGATCTGGTTGCG
>CAYTJW010000363.1:0-5671 GCA_964438135.1 uncultured Thermoanaerobaculia bacterium | reverse complement strand
GCTCGTCGCGCTGCCCGCGCAGCCGCTCGGCCAGCGCCGGTTCGGGAACCGCGGCGTGGCGGAGGCGCTCCGTGCAGCCGTCGTGGCCCACCACCAGGGCCTCGGGGAAGGCCTGGGTGCCCCAGGCGTGGTCCCAGTCGGGGTGGGTGAGCACCAGCCAGGCGACGTCCGAGCGGCCGAGCTCCGCCTCCACGGCGCGCCGCAGCAGCGCGCCGGTGGTCGGGGCGCCGGTCGAGTCGACCAGCACCACGCCGCGGGCCGAGGCGATGGCGACGAGCAGGTTGTCCTCCCCGCCGAGCTCGGTGAAGACGGCGACGCGCGGGCTGAGGCGCTCGACGCGGAACCGGGAGGGCTCGGCGGGGACCTGAGCGGCGGCGAGCGCCGCGGTCAGGGCCAGGGTCGCGGTCAGGGCGAGGGTCGGGACACGGCGCATCGGCGGCCTCCTCGGGGCGGCGGGACGGGGGGAGGTACGGGGAGGGGAGCGGGGAGTTGCGGCGGGGGGAAGATCGGGTGCGGGTACGGGTGCGGGGAAGACGTCAGGGGGAGGGGGCGCGGAGGGTGACGCGGACGATGTCCGAAGGGGCGAAGAGGCGCATGGGCGGGCCCCACAGGCCGGCGCCGCGGCTGACCACCAGGGTCATGGGGCCGACCCGGTGGACGCCGCCGATGTGGCGGTAGGAGGTGCGCACGAGCAGGCCGAAGGGCCAGATCTGGCCACCGTGGGTGTGGCCCGAGAGCATCAGGCCGACGCCGGCTGAGGCCGCCGCGGCCTCTTCCTCGGGCGAGTGCTGCAGCAGCACCACCGCGGCGCCTGCCGGCACCCCCGCCAGGGCGGCCGGGAGGTCGGCGCGGAGGGACCCGGTCTGGGCCGCGCCGCGGGCGTCCGGCACCCCGGCCACCCACAGCCCCGGCGCGACCTCGACCGCGCGGTTGTCGAGGACCTCGTAGCCGGCGTCGGCGAGCAGCGCCCGCGAGGCGGCGGCGCCGGCGTAGTGCTCGTGGTTGCCGAGCACCGCCAGCACGCCGTGCGGGGCGCGCAGGCGGCGGAGCTCCGGCAGCATCGGCCGCGCCGGCTCGACCCGGGAGTCGACCAGGTCGCCGGTGACCACCACCAGGTCGGGCTCCAGGGCGAGCACCTGGTCGAGGACCTGGTGCAGGCGGCGCTCGCCGACCGTGCCGTCGAGGTGGAGGTCGGAGACCTGCACCAGGGTGAGGCCGTCGCGTGAGGCCGGCAGGCCGGGCAGGGTCACCTCGAGGTCGACCAGGCGCGGCCGGGCGTGGCCGCCGACGAGGGCCGCCAGCGACCCGAGCAGGGCCAGGGCCGCGGCGCCGCCGCGCAGGGCGGGCAGCGCCGGCTTGAGGACCAGGCCGCCGAGGGTGAGGAGGTCGACCGCCAGGAGGGCCGCGAAGAGCAGGAACAGGACCCCCATCCAGGTCGCGCCCAGCCAGGTCAGGGCGTCGACCGGGAGGTGGGTGGTCCGGCTCAAGGTCTGCGCCAGCGGGTAGGACAGGCACCCCAGGACCAGCAGCGCCAGCAGGCCGCGCCTGAGCCACGGGCCGTCGCCGAGCGGCAGGGAGAGCAGCCGCCAGCCGACGTACAGGTGCTGCCCGGCCCAGATGGCCAGGACGACCGACAGGAACACGGCGAAGCGGGCGGTGGGGCTCATGTCACGCCGGGGTGCGGCACAGCGCGCCCCGGGGATGAGAACCGCGGCCGGCGCGCGGCTGTTCCGAGCGACGAGTCCCCCGGCCCTCGACCGAGGGCGTCAGGCGCGCGCGAGGCTCGCCGCGACGTGCGTGGCGGCGTCGAGGGCGTTCTGGGCGCAGAGCTGCAGGCCCCGCTCGACGGCCCAGCGCTCGTCGTCGTCGGATAGCGCCTCGACCGGCCGGCCGCAGTGGCGGCGGAGGCCGGCGACGGTGCGCGCGAGCGCGAGCAGGTGGCGGCGGACCACCTCGGGGTCGAGGGTGCCGGGGCTCACGCGCGGGCCCCGGGGTCGTGGCCGACAGCGCGGCGGGCGGCCTCGATCTTCGCGAGCTGGGGCAGGTCGTCGCAGGAGCGCGACAGGGCGCGACCCTCGCGGGCAGTCGTCTCGCGGGGGCGGCGCGAGACGAGGCGGATGCCGTCGCGCAGCACGCGGTGGTACAGGAGCGGCGGGGCGTGGTTGAGCACCACCACGTCGACGTCGTTGCGGCCGAGGGCGGCCATCAGCGCCGCGGTCAGCTCGGCGCGGTCGCCGAACGCCGGCTCGCCGGCCAGCTCGAGGTCGACCCAGACCGCGACGTCGACGTCGGCGAGAGAGGACGCCGTGCCCCTGGCGGTGGAGCCGAACAGGTGGGCGTCGAGGACCTCGGGGCGCGCCGCGAGCGCGTCCCGGAGGCGGCGCTGCAGCGGGGTGGGAGTGTCGTCCATACCTCGTGACCAGCATGGCACAGCCACCCTGCAGGCGCCGGGGCGGCGGGCGCGGGGCCCGCGCTCAGGCCCGCTCGAGCGCCTGGGCGAGGTCGGCGACCAGGTCGTCCGCGTCCTCGATGCCGACCGACAGGCGCACCAGGCCTTCGGTGATGCCGATCCGCTGCCGGATCTCCTCCGGCACCGTGGCGTGGGTCATGGTCGCCGGGTGCTCGATGAGCGAGTCGACGCAGCCGAGGGACACGGCCAGGGTGAAGAGCCGGACCGAGTTCATGACCCGCTCCGCGGCCGGGTAGCCGCCCCGCAGGACGAACGACAGGACGCCGCCGAAGCCGGCCATCTGCCGCTTCGCCAGCTCGTGCTGGGGGAACGACGGCAGGCCGGGGTAGAGGACCCGCTCCACCTTGGGGTGGCCCTCGAGGAACTCCGCCACCCGCTGGGCGTTCTGGCAGTGCTGGCGCATCCGCACCGGCAGGGTCTTGAGGCCGGTGTTGACGAGCCAGGTGTCGAACGGCGACGGGCAGCCGCCGAGGTCCTTCATCATGTGGAAGAGCTGGTCGCGCAGCTCGTCGTCCGAGGTCACCACGGCGCCGCCGATGACCGTGCCGTGGCCGCCGATGTACTTGGTGGTGGAGTGGAGGACCACGTCGGCGCCGAGCTCGAGGGGCCGCTGCAGGTAGGGGGTGGCGAAGGTGTTGTCGACCAGCACGTGGCAGCCGGGGTGGAGCTGGCGGGCGAGGCCCGCCACCGCCGGGATGTCGGTGATGCCCATGAGCGGGTTGGTCGGCGTCTCGAGGTAGACGCCGCGCACCCGCTGGTTCGAGCGCAGGGCCGCCTCGACCGCGGCTGAGTCCGAGGTGTCGACCGAGACGACGCGGACGTCGTAGCGCGGCAGCACGGTCAGGAAGAAGTCCTCGGTGCAGCCGTAGACGACGTTGCCCGCCACCAGCGTGTCGCCCGCGCGCAGGAAGGCGAGCAGCGCCGAGGAGATCGCCGCCATGCCGGAGGCGAAGGTGATGCTGGCGACGGTGCGGTCGGGGTGGGCGAGCTTGAAGCCGGCGCCCTCGAGCGCCGCCAGCTTGGCCTCCAACACCAGCACGGTGGGGTTGCCGAGGCGGGTGTAGACGAAGCCGTCGCGCTTCGAGGCGAAGGTCTCCGCCCCCTCCTGCGCGGTCTCGAAGGAGAAGGTCGAGGTCTGGAAGATGGCGTTGGTGTGGTTGGCGAAGTGCGGCTGGCCGATGTGCTCGCCGGCGTGCAGGGCGCGGGTCGAGAACCCGCAGTCGAGGTAGAAGTGCTTCTTGAGGAACTCGGGCTTGTTCGAGGCTTCCATGGCGTTCTCCCCCAGTGCTCGCCGGGAGCTGTCCGGCGTCTGCGGAGTGTATCGGGCCGCCCCGACCGGCGCCACCCGTCGAGCGTGGCCCCGACCGGGTGCGGGCCCCGCCGCTCAGCTGCCGGCGGGGGAGGGGTCGGTCGGCCCGTCCTCCGGGCGCGGCTCCGCGGCCGTCTCGTCCGCCGCGGGCTCCGGCCGCAGGCGGTCGAACACCCACAGGGCGTCCCGGAGGCGCTCGCCGACCTTCTCCTCCAGCATCCAGGGGGTGATGCGGAAGCGCCAGTTGCCGCCCGGGACCGACGGCTTGTTCATGCGGCAGTCGCCGCCGAGGCCGACCAGGTCCTGGTGCGGGATCACGGCCAGGTCGGCGACCGAGGCCAGGGCCAGGCGGGCCATGTCCCAGTGGACCTCGGCCCCGTCGGAGCCCGAGTAGCGGAGGAAGAGGTCCCGCTCCTCGGCGGACGCGTCCTCCAGGTACCAGCCGAGGGTGGTGTTGTTGTCGTGGGTGCCGGTGTAGACGACCAGGTCGCGGGTGTGCGAGTGGGGCAGGAACAGGCTCCGCGGGGCGGGCGGGAACGCGAACTGCAGCACCGCCATGCCGGGCAGGCCGAGGGCCTGGCGGAGCTCGACCACGTCGGGGGTGATGAGACCCAGGTCCTCGGCCACGAAGGGCAGGTCGCCGAGGGCCGCCGCCACGGCGTCGAACAGCGCCCGGCCGGGGCCGGGCAGCCACTGCCCGTTGACCGCCGACTCCTCCCCGGCCGCCACCTCCCAGCAGGCGGCGAAGCCGCGGAAGTGGTCGAGGCGGACCGCGTCGACGAGCTCGAGGGTGTGGCGGAAGCGGTCGACCCACCAGGCGTAGCCCTCGGCGGCGAGCCGGTCCCAGTCGTAGAGCGGGTTGCCCCACAGCTGGCCGGTGGCGCTGAAGTAGTCCGGCGGCACGCCGGCCACCACCAGGCGGCGGCCGTCCTCGTCGAGGCGGAAGAGGTCTCGCCGCGCCCACACCTCGGCCGAGTCGTAGTCCATGAAGATCGGCACGTCGCCGAGGATGCGCAGGCCGGCGTCGCCAGCGCGGCGCTTGAGGGCCTGCCACTGGCGGAAGAACAGCAGCTGGCAGAGCTCCTGCAGCTCGATCTCGTCCGCGTGCTCGCGCCGCCACGCGGCCAGCGCCTCGGGCTCGCGCCGTGCCAGCGGCGCCGGCCAGCGGTGCCAGGCCTCGCCGCCGTGGACCGCCTTGACGGCGGCGAACAGGGCGTAGTCCTCGAGCCACCAGCGGTGGCGGAGGCGGAAGGCGGCCAGCTCGACCGCCAGCTCGGGCGAGGACCGCTCGCGGAAGCGGCCGTGGGCGCGGCGGAGCAGACGGTGCTTGAACGGGATCACCGCCTCGTACTCGACCCGGTAGTCCGGGAAGGGTGGCCGGTCGGCGAGGTCGTCCGGCTCCAGCAGCCCCTCCTCGACGAGCAGCTCGGGGCTGACGAGGAGGGGGTTGCCGGCGAAGGTCGAGGCGGCCGAGTAGGGCGAGTGGCCGGGCCCGGGCGGGTTCAGCGGCAGCACCTGCCACCAGCCGACCCCGGCCGAGGCCAGCCAGTCGACGTAGGCGTGGGCCCCCGGGCCGAGGTCGCCGATGCCGAACGGCGACGGCAGGCAGGTGGGGTGGAGGAGGACGCCGGCGGCCCGCATGATGGGCATGGGGTCGACGCCGGTGTCGGCGATGCGGCCGGCGAAGACGGAGACGATGGAGGGCACGGCGGGTTGGAGGACCTCGGCCACGCCGGCGACCTGCCGGAGCGTGAGCATGGCGGTGATGTTGAGTTTCACGCCGTCGGCGGCGAGGTCGCGCACGAGCGGGAGGGAGGACTCGCCCCGAGAGTTGGTGATGGGGATCTTGACGTAGACGTTGTCGGCCCACGATTTGATCTTCAACGCCTGGC
>CAYTJW010000362.1:0-5685 GCA_964438135.1 uncultured Thermoanaerobaculia bacterium | reverse complement strand
GCCCCATTGAAGCAGGGTCGCCTCGCTGATCAGTTCCGAAACTGGCATCCATCCGCGGATCCGGATCCGCGGCCCCATTGAAGCACCTACACCCACGGCGGCCGGCAGTACCTCATGGCGACCATCCGCGGATCCGGATCCGCGGCCCCATTGAAGCGCTCAGCTGTTCCAAGAGCGGTTCGGCGGCGCAGCGGCCATCCGCGGATCCGGATCCGCGGCCCCATTGAAGCGGCAGCGGGTCGGCGAAGGCCTTCACGCGGCCGCGGCCCCATTGAAGCCTCGCCAGCACCGCCCACCAGGTCGGCGAGCTCGCCCCATCCGCGGATCCGGACATGTGCCACGTGTCACGAAGGTCACAACGCTGTTGGGATGTGCCGGGTGCCACGCGGGGCCCGGCGAGGTTGTGAGGTTTGTGACACGTGGGACCTCCCCCATCCCTACCGAGAACACCTCCCCAGGTTCTGCGCCGCGACGGTGTTGGGCTCGGTGCGAATCTCGGAGCTCATTCCGGTACCAAGCTCGCGTCCTTCAGGAGCCTGTGCGAGCGAGCTGACCGGCGCCGTCGACCGTCGTGACCCGGGGACGAGCGCGGGATGCCGCGGCCGCCGGCAGCCTCAGGTCCGGCCGGGCGCCCTGCGCGGGTGGCGCGGCGCGGGGTCGGCGGGGTCGGGGGTCGAGGCGGTGCCGGCGGGCCGCCCGGGCTCGCCGGGCAGGAGGTGCTCGAGGCCGTGCCTCGTCAGCTCTGCGCGGAGGTCGGCGGGGGTCAGCCTGGGGTCAGCCGCCCGCCGGTGGCGGAGGTAGCGCTCGACGCCCCGCTCGGGCTCGTGCAGGGCGCAGGCGCAGCGGAGGAGGAAGGTCGAGAGGGTCACGACCACACAGCGGCGGGCATACTCCTCCCCGGAGCTCCGGCGGGGCTGCTGCCGGCCCTTGGGCGCGGGCGGCGCGGTGAGCTTCGCGAGGCGCCTGTCCGCCGCCTCGAGGGCGAGCTCGCGGAGGTCCGGGGTCGTCAGCTCGGCGAGGAGGGCGGCGATCTCCTCCTCGGGGCACCAGAGGTCGCCGCAGCCCTCCAGGAGCGACAGGGCCCGCTCCACCATCGCCGCCGGCGGCTGGTGCTGCCGCAGGAGGCGGACCGCGCTCTGGAAGAAGTCCTCGCTCGCCACGCCGATCGCCTCGAACGGCTCGGTCGAGCTGAACAGGTAGACCCCCTCGGCCCGGTGCAGGACCAGGAGCAGGTCGCCCAGGGCCGCGGCCGCGTCGGCGCCGACGTCGGGGTCGCCGCCGATGGCGAGGAGGTCGCGGTAGAGCCGCTTGGCCACGAAGCGCCACTTGGGCCGCGCGCTCTTGGGGACGACGCGGTTGGGCGCGAAGTAGTAGCCGCGGCTCGCGTTGTCGACGAACTCGGCGGTTTCGTCCAGGACCTCGACCGGGTCGAGCCGGGCGGCGGGGGAAGGTCGTTGCCTCTTCCCCTCCCGCCAGGCGGCCGGCTCCAGCACGAGCTGGTCGACGCCCTTGGCGGCGCGCAGCCTGTCCGGCATGGCGCGGTACAGCTCCACCACCACCTCGCGCAGGGTGGCGGCGTCGTGGCGCTCGATCGCAGCGCGAAGCTCGGCCAGCTTCATCCGGTCCTCCCGCCGCGCGCGCGGCCTCGGGCGCCGGGGCGCGCCTGCGGAGCAGTGTGCCACGAACCGGTGGGGCGGGTGCGCGGCGCCCCATGCCTCGACCGGGCGGGGAGAGCCGGCCAGGAGCTGCCGGTGAGCGACGACGCCGACCGGCTGCGGGGGGAGGTGCTGGCGGCGCTCGAGGCGCCGGCGGAGCCACCCTCTGCCATCCGCCGGCGTCGCCCTCCGCGCGGGGGCGCGGATTGAAACCGCGTCGTCGCGGCCCGGCGCGGGCGACACTCCCGTCGCCGTCTGCGACCTGCTGGCCATGCCCGGTGTGGCGGCGGTAGACGAGGTGTCGCGGTCGCCGGTGCTCGACCTCAGGCCGGTGCAGGTCGCCGGACTCGCCGGTGCGGTCCTGGAAGCCGTGGCGCGGGTCGGCCGTCACGACGCTGTCGCGACCTTCGCCCTGACCTTCTGCCGCCGGCTGAAGCGCCCGAGTCCCCGGTCGTTCTGGTGAGAGCCGGTCGCCGCGGTGGGGAGTGAGCGGCAGAGACGCGAACTGCGCGATGGAAGCGCGCAGGAGGCAAGCGGAGCTCGGGCTTCCTGGCTCGCCGGGGTGGGCAGCTGGCGTGGGAGGCCCGCGGTCCGCGGAGCGACGGGCATCTGCGGCATCCATGCGGAGATGCGTTTCGGCATTCCGTCAAACGCGAACCTCGCGCCCTCTTCGAGATGGGCAAGCGGTGGCGCCGAGATGCGCCAGGCTGACGTGGTCTCCCGTGAGCGCTACCAGGCGCTCGACGCAGCCACGGCTGAGCGGTGCACCCAGGGGGAGCGCCCTCCTGAAAGGAACGCGAAGTCCGTTGGGCCCGAGGCGGATGACGTGAAGAGCCGCTGCCGCCTGACCCGTCCGCGGGTCAGGTGAGGGCGAGCTGACCCATCACGGTGTGGCGCGCTCCGCAGTGGCCAGGAGGGAGAGTGCGTTCTCCAGGGCCTCTTCCTCGTCCTCGGGGCCCGGTCGGGCCTGCCAGCGCACCCGGTAGACCGACTCGGGCTCGAGCCGGCCCCGCAGCTCGGACTCCACCGTGGCGGCGTCCGGGGCCGCCGACCAGCCTCTGGGCAGGCTCGCGAACGAGACCGGGTCGGGCTCGGGCTGGGCCTGGGCAGGCCCGACCACGACCATCGCGGTGACCAGGTCGGGGGTCAGCCACTTCCCGATCGTCGACTCGAGGGCGCGCCACAGGTCCACCGGCGGCCGCTCGAGGTACAGACCGTGGTCGACCAGGCCCTCGCTCTCCAGCACCGGGCCGTCGACGGCCAGGGTGAGGCGCCCCTGGAAGCAGTCGAAGACCAGTCGCGACAGCTCGTTGACCGAGTGGGACTGGGCCGGGGCGATCAGCAAGACCTCGGCGACCCTCTCCACCGTCTCCCTCACCCTCTGCACGAGCTCGTCCTCCTCAGGGCTGAGGGGGCCGGAGGCCTCGACTTCGCGGTCGAAGACGTGCGCCAGGCAGGGAACGGCCCGGTGGGGCGCCCGGTCCAGGTACGCGTAGAGCGCGGTGGCGTCCGCGAGGTAGGCGGCGACGTCCTCCGACCAGGAGGCCAGCGCCTGGTCGACCAGCTGCCGTTGCTGCCGGGTGGCCTGGCCGGCTCCCGCCGGGCTCAGCCGGAGCTCGCGGACCCCGGCCGCGTCGTCGTAGAGGCTGACCAGTCCCTGGTCCGCCAGCAGCCTCTCCAGCGGCCGAAACGAGTCGAGCAGCGCGCTGCGGATGCCCCGGCGCGCGGTGCCGAGGTGGCGCTCGACGGTGGTCCGCTCGGCGATCGGGTCGAGCTCGGCAAAGCCCCGGCTCCAGCGGTCCCAGCCGCCGACGAGCTCGGATCGCGCCTCGTCCAGCCGGGCCTCGACCGCGGCGTTGTCTCGCGCCGACTCCGGCGACGCGATCTCGCACACCGCGGTGACCAGGATCGCCGCCCCTGGCGCGAAGACGATGTGCAGGTGGTTCCGCACGGGCTCCTCGTAGCAGGCGACCAGCGCCAGGCACAGGCCGAAGACGGCGAGCCCGCAGAAAACCCTCCTCATCCTGCAGTCAGTCTACGCCGGCCAGGTCCACCGGTTGTGTCACTGTCTCACGACAACGCGTGCCGAGTGCGTGCCAGACCCAGGGCGCGTCAGTCCTGTGAGACGGTCGCACGGGGGTGGGGTTCCCGGTGGGTGGGGGCCGTCGTGGGGAGCGTCGTCGCCGGCACCAGCGCCCTGGTCCCCTTCCTCGCTGACCGGGACCCCGGCCAGCAGGCGCGGGCGGCCGAGCTCAACGGCAGGGCGGCCGAGCTCGAGCTGGGGGAGGTGTTGCGCCAGGCCGTGGTCATCGAGACCGCGTCGCTTCTCCGCGACCTCGACGGGGTGAGCCGCGCGGACACCGCCGTCGCCGTCCGCGAGCTGCTGGCCATGCCCGGCGTGGCGGCGGTGGACGAGGTGTCGCGGTGGCCGGTGCGCGACCTCTCGCCGGTGCAGTTCGCCGGGCTCGGCGCCGGGGTCCTGGCAGCCATGGCGCGGGTCGGCCGCCACGGCGCTGGCGTGATCTTCGACCCAGCCTTCCGCCGCCGGCCGAAGGGCCTGAGTTCCCGGTCGTGCTGGTGAGAGCAGGTCGCTGCTCGAGGGAGTGAGCGAGCCGGTACCTCTGGGGGCCACCCGTGGCCTTGCGCACCAGAGCCGCTTCGGTCAGCACGGGAGCCTGCGACCAGGCGACCAGCAGGAGTCGACGTCCCCCGCTCGGCTAGCTTGCCGATGGCCAGGCCGTCATCAGGGCGACCAGACCACCCCACACCGGGATGAGGGCGCCATTCGCGCCGGCGGCCACGACGGTGCAGAGCATGGCCCTCCGTCGCAGGGGACGCAGGAGCCCACGGCCTGGCAGCCGGCGGAGCCCCCGGACCCTGGCCAGCCGCGGGCGTCGAGCGGGAGGTCGTCGGACAGCTCGTGGACGCCTCCGACCAGCGGCGCCACGTTCGTGGCTGCGGCAGCCACGTCCGGAAGCCCGCTCACGGCTCCCTTCTCCTCGCGGACTCGAGCGCGTCCTCGACGGCCTGTCGGACATCCGGGTCCCCGGTGCGCGCGCGCGCTTCTTCGAGGGCAGCCACCGCCTCCGGTGTGCCGGCGTATGCGATGTTGGCCAGGGCCTGCGCGGCAACCTGGCGAACGGCGCGAGAGACGGTCTCGTCGAGCAGCAGATCGCGCAACGCGGGCACGGCCTCCTCTCCCTTCGAGCCCAACGCGTACACAGCGAACTGCCCGTCTCGCCGTCGCGCGCTGTCGAGGAGCTCGGCGACGCTCCTCTCCGGGTACCTCGCGCGAACCGCCCACCGGTGCCGAGATCGAGCCGTGTTGACGGCAAGGGCCACGAGCACGAGCGCGCCGACTGTCAAGAGCGTGAGGGCCGTCATGCTGGGTCGCTGCGCACGCAGCACCGCGCGGACGCACAGGGCCGAGCCGGCTGTGAACACGAGGGCGGCAGCGATCAGCGGCACGGCGCGCATTGTCGCCTCGAGCCCGTACATGTCGCCAACGAAGCGGTTCGGGAACGCGAGGTCGTACAGAGCGTAGAGGCCGGCCAGCGCCCCCAGCCCGACGCCCGAGCAGGTGCCAACCGCCATTCCCAGCGTCGACCGTCCCATCCTCCTCGTCCCCTAGCCGCTGACCGCGTCGAGCAGCTCGCCGGCGGTGGTCGCCCGCACCCTGCCCTCGCGCAGGTCGGGGAGCGACGCCGCGAGGCGGGCAGAGGCGGCCTCGTCGACCGGGGCGTGGGAGTCGGCCTCGGACAGGACGACCCACACGGGCCGGTTGTGCTCGAGCACGTGAACCGGCCCGTCGGCCAGCCGCTCCTCGAGGGCGGCGACTCCCCGTCTCTCGACGTCCTGGGCCGCGGCGGTGTCGAGATCGGTGTTCATCTCGGTGCCCACCCCAGTACCAGTTTGGGGCTCGCTCGCAGCTGCCGCAAGTCGCCGGCCGGGCACGAGGAGGTCGCCCCCGTCGACCATGAGCTCGAGGTGGCCCTGGGGACCGCCGGTCCGACGCCTTCCACCCCCTCGT
>CAYTJW010000361.1:0-5691 GCA_964438135.1 uncultured Thermoanaerobaculia bacterium | reverse complement strand
CCGTCGCGCCCGCGAGGTCGACCGCGCTCGCCAGGGCGGCCGCCGCCCTCTCGACCTCACGGTCGGGCACGCAGAGCAGCACGGTGGCGGCAGGCGGCCAGGGCCGCGGCCGTCGCCAGGTGTCGCAGGTGGTGGTCGGCGGCAGCAGCGAGCGGGTCGGGCGGCGCAGGGCGTGGCGCCCGCGGACCGCGCGGCAGACGTGGCCGCGCGCGACCAGGCGGAGGGCGAGCCGCAGCCCCAGGCGACCGGGGCCGAGCAGGGCGAATCCGGATCGGTCCATTCGCCGATGGTACAATGAGCTGCCAGCCGCGGACGAGGCGTGAGCGAGCGGCGGCGTGGTCGGCCCCGCGGGCACCCGTCGGAGTCGGGACCGTTGACCGGGAGAGGTGCGAGGTGGACCTGAGCCGAAGGGACCTCACGGTCCTGTACGAGATCGTCGACCTCTACCTCCGCAGCGGCGAGCCAGTCGCGTCCCGCGACGTCGTCCGCGCGGGGCGGCTGCGCCTCTCGGCCGCGAGCATCCGCAACGTCGTCGCCCGGCTGGAGGAGGCGGGGCTGGTCCGGCGGTCGCACCCGTCGGCCGGCTGCTCGCCCACCGACTCGAGCCTCCGCGCCTGGGTCGAGCGGCCGGGCTCGTTGCGCCGGTTGCCGCCCCGGGCGCGGCACGAGGTGCTGCGGCGGGGGGCCGAGATGGCCCGCGACCCGGAGGAGGACATCGGCTGGGTCGCGCGGCTGGTGGCCGACCTCACCCGCGAGGCGGGAGTGGCCATTCGACCGATGGGCGAGGAGCCGGCGTTCGAGACCCTGTCCCTGGTCCGGCTCGCCGGTTGCCGGGTGCTGGCGGTGGTGGTGACGGCCGACGGCGCGGTCGGCAAGCGGGTCCTGAGCGTCGACGAGAGCTTCGAGCGCGACGAGCTCGAGCGCCTGGCGAGCCGGCTCAGCCGGGAGCTCCGGGGCGCGACCCTGGCCGAGCTCCGCGAGCGGGTCGACCGCACCCCGGCGGAGGCCGAGGTGGGGGCGGACGACGGTGACGCCCGGCGGGCGGCGGTGCTGGCGAGGGCCGTGTTTGGCGCCGGCGCGGAGGACGACGAGGTGCGGGTGGCGGGGGCGGACGCGTTGGCGCAGAGCGGCGAGTTCGCCGAGGTGGAGCGGCTGCGGTCGTTGGTCAACGCGCTCGAGGATCGCGCTCGCATCGCCCGCGAGTGGCGGCGTGCCCTGCGCGCCCGCCGCACTCACGTGTTCATCGGCGAGGAGTCCGAGGTCACCGCCTCGGGAGGCCTGGGGATGATTGCGTCGCTGTTCTTCCGCCAGGGGCGGAGAGTCGGCGCGGTCGGCGTGGTCGGGCCCCGCCGGATGGACTATGGGCGGATCGTGCCGCTGGTCGAGTTCATCGCCGACATGGTGACGCGAATGCTGGAGGAGCCGGGGGAGGAGCATGCCTGAGGACCGGAAGGACGCCGGGTCGGTGCCGTTGACGGACGACGAGATCGAGATCATCTCGGTGGAAGCGGTCACCGAGGACGGCCCGGTCGCGGTCGACGACAGCGCGGCCGCGGTCGGCCCGGACGAGGCCGTGGCAGGCCTGGCGCCGGCGTCGGACCTCGCGAGCGAGGTGCAGCGGCTGGAGGGCGAGGTCGAGCAGTACCGCGACCTCTACCTGCGCAAGCTGGCGGACTTCGACAACTTCCGCAAGCGTCTGGAACGGGAGCGCGAGGAGCTGCGGCGCCTGGCGGCGGAGAACGTGATGCGCGAGCTGGTGCCGGTGCTCGACAACCTCGAGCGGGCGCTGCTCCACTCCGCGGAGGCCGACCCGGCGGGCTTCCGGCTGGGCGTGGAGATGATCTCGCGCCAGCTGTGGGAGACGCTGCGACGGCTCGGGATGGAGCGCCTCGACCCCCAGGGCGAGCGCTTCCAGCCGCAGTACCACGAGGCCGTGCAGCGGGTCGAGGACAGCCACCTCGAGGCGGGCACGGTGGTCTCGGTTCACGCCAAGGGGTACCTCTACGGCGGCCGGCTGCTGCGGCCGGCGATGGTGGCGGTGGCGGTCGACCGCCCCGCCGGCGACGCGGGCCCAGAGCCCGCTGCCGTCGACGGCGGAGAAGCGGAGCGGACTCCGTGAGCAAGATCATCGGCATCGACCTCGGAACCACCAACTCCTGCGCCGCGGCCGTGGACGTCACCAAGCCCGTGGTCATCCCCAACCGCGAGGGGGCCCGCACGACGCCGTCGGTGGTGGCGCTCACGGCGAGCGGCGAGCGGCTGGTGGGGCAGATCGCACGCCGGCAGGCGCTGACCAACCCGCTGAACACGGCCTACGCGGTCAAGCGGCTGATCGGTCGCAAGTTCGACTGCGAGGAGGTGCGCTGGGCGCGCAAGCTGGTGCCCTACAGGATCTGCGAGGCCCCCAACGGCGACGCCTACGTCGAGATCCAGGGGCGCCAGTACAGCCCGCCCGAGGTCTCGGCCCTGGTCCTGCGCGAGATCAAGGAGTTCTCGGAGGAGTTCCTGGGCGAGGAGGTCAAGCAGGCGATCATCACCGTCCCCGCCTACTTCGACGACAGCCAGCGCCAGGCGACCAAGGACGCCGGCACCATCGCCGGGCTGGAGGTGCTGCGGATCATCAACGAGCCGACCGCCGCCGCCCTGGCCTACGGCCGCGGCCGCGATCGGCACGAGCTGATCGCGGTCTACGACCTCGGCGGCGGCACCTTCGACATCTCGATCCTCGAGATCGGCGAGGGGGTGTTCGAGGTGAAGTCGACCGCCGGCGACACCTTCCTCGGCGGCGAGGACTTCGACTCGCGGGTGATGCAGTACCTGCTGGAGCAGTTCAAGTCCTCGACCGGCATCGACCTGTCCGGCGACATGATGGCGATGCAGCGCATCAAGGAGGCCGCCGAGTCCGCCAAGTGCGACCTCTCGACCAACGAGGCGAGCGAGATCTCGCTGCCGTTCATCGCCGCCGACCACACCGGGCCCAAGCACCTCCAGGTCTGCCTGAGCCGCAGCCAGCTCGAGGACCTGGTGCGGGACCTGGTGGACCGGACCCTCGAGCCGTGCCGCAACGCCCTCGAGGCGGCCCGCGTCGGCGTGGGCGAGGTCGACCAGGTCATCCTGGTCGGCGGCCAGACGCGGATGCCGCTGGTCTACCAGGTGGTGAGCGAGTTCTTCCAGCGCACCCCGTGCCAGGACATCAACCCGGACGAGGTGGTGGGGATCGGGGCGGCGATCCAGGCCGGCATCCTGCAGGGCGAGGTCAAGGACCTGATCCTGCTCGACATCACGCCCCTGTCGCTGGGCATCGAGACCCACGGTGGCCTGTTCACCAAGGTCATCGACCGCAACTCCACGATCCCGACCAAGCGCTCGATGATCTTCACCACCGTGGCCGACAACCAGACCACGGTCGAGGTCCACGTCCTCCAGGGCGAGCGCGGCATCGCCAGCGAGAACCGCTCCCTGGGCCGGTTCGACCTGGTCGGCATCCCGCCGGCGCCGCGCGGCGTGCCGCAGGTCGAGGTCACCTTCTCGATCGACTCCAACGGCATCGTCCACGTCGCCGCCCGCGACCTGGCGACCGGCCGCGAGCAGGGGATCGAGGTCAACCCCGCCGGCGGCCTGTCCAAGTCCGAGATCGACTCCCTCATCGCCGAGGCCGACAAGTACCGCCAGGAGGACCTGGTGCGGCGGGAGGTGCGGCAGCTGCAGAACAAGCTGGAGGGGCTGCTGTACACCAACGAGCGGGTGCTGCGCGAGTTCGGCGGGGGCCTGAGCCAGACCGACCGGGACTCGGTGCGGTCGACCCTGAACCGGGCGCGCAAGGCGCTGACCAGCGAGGAGCGGTCGGTGCTGTCCGAGGCGATCATGGCGGTGCAGGAGGCGGCGCAGGTGCTGACCCAGGTCATCATGGTCAACCCGATGGCCGCGCTGGGGGTCAAGATGGCGCCCGGCATGGAGATGGCCGACGACGTCGTCGAGGACGAGACCTGACGCCGGCCCTCGAGCAGGAGACCCGCAGCCGACCATGGGATCCGTGACGCGACGCGACTACTACGAGGTCCTCGGCGTCCCGCGCGACGCCTCGGTGGCCGACATCAAGGCCGCCTACCGGCGGCTGGCGGTGCAGTACCACCCCGACCGGAACCCGGACAACCCGGAGGCGGAGGAGCGCTTCAAGGAGGCGTCCGAGGCCTACGCGGTGCTGTCGGACGCGGACCAGCGGGCGCGCTACGACCGCTTCGGCCACCAGGGGATGGAGGGGCAGGGACCGAGCGGCTTCGACCCGTCCGCGTTCGGCGACTTCGCCGACATCCTCGGCGACCTGTTCGGCTTCGGCTTCGGCGACGTCTTCGGCAGCCGGCGGCGCGGCGCCCGCTCGAGCGGCCCCCGCCGCGGCCACGACCTGCAGTACACCCTGCCCATGACCCTGGAGGAGGCGGCGCGGGGCATCGAGCGGTCGGTCCGCATCCCGCGCCTCGAGCCCTGCTCCGCCTGCTCGGGCAGCGGCCAGGCGCCCGGCACCTCGGTCGAGACCTGCTCGGCCTGCGGCGGCCAGGGCCAGGTGATGTTCCGCCGCGGCTTCCTGACCGTGGCCCAGACCTGCCCGTCGTGCGGCGGCCAGGGGCGGGTCAACCGCCACCCGTGCACGGGCTGCCAGGGCCGGGGGCGGGTCGAGCGCGAGGTGAACCTGAAGGTCACCATCCCGGCCGGGGTCGACACCGGCGTGCGCCTGCGGCTGGCCGGCGAGGGCGAGGGGGGCAGCCGCGGCGGCCCGCCCGGCGACCTGTACGTGGCGGTGGCGGTCTCACCGCACGCCACGTTCGAGCGGGAGGGCGCCGACCTGCACATGGAGCTGCCGGTGAGCGCCTTCCAGGCGATCCTCGGCGACCGGGTCGAGGTGACCGACGTCCTCGACGAGGAGCGGGCGGTCGAGGTGGAGGCCGGCTCCCAGCCCGGCGACGTGGTCGTGGTGCGGGGGGCCGGCATGCCGCAGCTGCAGAGCGGCCGCCGCGGCGACCTGCACGTGCACCTGCGGGTGGTGGTGCCGCGCAAGCTCTCCGCCGCCCAGCGCCAGCTGGTCGAGGAGGCGGCCCGCCTGGGGGGTGGCCGGGGCGACGCGGAGCCCGCCTCGGGCGGGCTCCTCGAGCGCCTGCGCCGCGTCCTCGGCGGGGACGGCTAGAGGCCGCGCCGGAGAGGGCCATGGTCGACTACCTGCTCGTCGCCGCCACCGTGCCGGCGTCGTCGGAGGAGGAGCTGGCGTCCGCCCTGGCCGAGCAGCCGGTGCTCGGCAGCCAGCTCGAGGCCGACGGCGACGGGTTGCGGGTGGCGGTCTACCTGGCGGCGGGGCAGGGGGAGGCCGCGGCGCGGGTGGCCGAGGCCCTGGTCGCCCTCGGCGGCCGGCTGGTCGCGACCGGCTCGGTGGCCGGGGAGGACTGGCTCGCCGCCTACCGCGCCCGGGTCCGGCCCTTCCCGGTCGGCCGCCGGTGGTGGATGGACCCCCACCCGGACGCCCCCACCGCCGCGCCGCCGGGCCGCCTGCGGCTGGCGGTGGAGCCGCGCATGGCCTTCGGCACCGGCTCGCACGAGTCGACCCGGCTGCAGCTCGAGACCCTCGAGCGGCTGGCCCGGCGCCGGTCGCGGCGCCGGCTACCCCTGGCCGGGGTGTCGGTGCTCGACGTCGGCACCGGCTCC
>CAYTJW010000360.1:1460-5711 GCA_964438135.1 uncultured Thermoanaerobaculia bacterium | reverse complement strand
GACCAGGTGCGCGCCATGACGTGGCGGCTGCTGCATCCGAGGGGGTGAGCGCCCAGCCCCCGAACGCGGCCCCAACGACGCCGCCCCTGACGCCGTCGCTGCCCCGGAACTGCCGCGACAACCCGCTCCTCAGGGAGGTCGCCCACGGCGTCCCCTCCCGCCTCTGCCGTGCGACGAGCTTCCACCACGACGACCCCGAGACCACCGTCCTTCGGTCCGCAATGCCTCGCCACCGGCCCGCAGCCTCCCCACGACCCGATGCCCGTTGCCGTGGCTCACCCGCAGCGCAACGACCTCGGGGCGAGCCGGCCGAGGTGCGGCGGAGGGGCGACCGCGCCGGAATCGCGGGCGTCACACCGTGCGCGAGTAGACCGGGCGGGCGGTGGGCTGCTTGAGGTAGGCGTCGAAGGGCATGCACAGGTTGCGCAGGAACAGGCGGCCGAGGAGGGTGACGCGGAGGCCGGTTGGGCCGAGCTCGACCAGTCCGTCCGAGGCCATCGGCTCGAGCTCGGCCAGGGCGTCGGCGAAGTGGGCCCGCGGGTCGACGCCGAAGCGCCGCTCGAGCGCGGCGAAGTCGAGCTTGAGGTTGCAGATGATCTGGCGGATGACGTGCCCGCGAAGCTCGTCGTCCGGGGTCCGGGCGATTCCCCGCTCGACCGGCAGGCGGCCCGCGGCCAGGTGCGCCCGGTAGGTGACCGGGCGCTTCTGGTTGGCGACGTAGGCGCCGGCCAGGTCGCCGATCGCGGTGACCCCGACCCCGACCTGGTCCGAGGCGGGCATGACCGTGTAGCCCATGAAGTTGCGGTGCAGTCGGCCCTCGTCGAGGGCGCGCGCGAGCTCGTCGGCGGGCCGGGCGAAGTGGTCGAAGCCGACCCAGCGGTAGCCGGCCGCCAGCAGCTCCTCGGTGGCGGCCACGAACAGGCGCAGCTTGTCCCACCCTTCCGCCCGCGGCAGGCCCTCGAGCCGGAGCTGGTGGGGCTTGACCCAGGGCACGTGGGCGTAGGAGAAGCAGGCCAGGCGGTCGGGCGCGAGCTCGGCCACCACCTGCCGCACGCTCGAGCGGAAGCTGGCCTCGGTCTGGAACGGCAGGCCGTAGATCAGGTCGAGGTTGACCGAGGCGAAGCCCAGCCGGCGCGCCTCCTCGACGTGCTCGCGGGTGAGGGCGAGCGGCTGCACCCGCTCGACCGCCGCCTGCACCCGGGGGTCGGGGTCCTGCAGGCCCATGGAGAGGCGGTTGAAGCCGAGCCGCCGCAGGGTGGCGAGGTGCTCGAGCGAGGTTACGCAGGGGTCGACCTCGACCGCCACCTCGGCGCCGGGCGAGAGCGGGAAGCGACGGCTGATGGCGGCGAAGAGGCGCTCGCACTGCCCGGGGGTGAGGAAGGTGGGGGTGCCGCCGCCCCAGTGCAGCTGGACGAGGCGGCGCCGCGGCGCCAGCGCGCCGGCGAGCAGCTCGAGCTCCTGCTCGAGGGCGTCGAGGTAGCTCTCCTCGGGCCCGCGCCGGGGCGAGATCACCACGTTGCAGCCGCAGTAGGTGCAGCGGGCGGCGCAGAACGGGATGTGGACGTACATCGACAGCGGCTCGCCGGGCCGGGTCGCGGCCGCGGCCAGGCGCGCGCGGTACTCCGTCTCGCCGAAGCCCTCGTGGAACTGGGGCGCGGTCGGGTAGGAGGTGTAGCGCGGCCCGGGCCGGTCGTAGCGGGCCATCAGCTCCGGGGTGAGGCGGGAGAGGTCGGTGGTGGTCATGGTCCTCGTCTATCCGTCGGTGCGCCGGGACCGGTACCCGCAGGAGGGCGGCGCAGGGGGGCGCGGGCCCGGGCGAAGGTCGTTGGAGGAACGAGACCCCGACGGTCGAGTCGCGTTTCCTGGGACGCCTCGGAACGTGGACGTGGACCTGGACGTGGACGTGGTCGTGGACGCGTCCGGAGCCAGCCCGGCGTCGAGGTCCAGGTCGAGGCCCATGGGGCTCTGGGGACGGGTGGGGGAGCTGACAGCTGATCGCCGACCGCTGACAGCCTCCTCGGTCCAGGTCCAGGTCGGGAGGCCACCCACCGGCGTCAGGGCCTCGCCGTCTCGGGGTACCGGAACTCCTGCACGGTGTGCACGAAGGCCTCGACCGCGGCCACCGGCACCTCCGGTGTGACGCCGTGGCCGAGGTTGGCGACGTAGCCCTCGCGGGGCGCCTGCTCCAGCATCGCGCGCGTCCGCCGCCGCACCTCGTCGACTGGCCCCAGCAGCACCGCGGGGTCGAGGTTGCCCTGCAGGGCACGGCCGGGCAGGGCGCGGGCCGCGCCGGCCAGGTCGGCGCGCCAGTCGAGGCCGACCACCTCGCACGGCAGGTCGGCCATGAGGTGGAGCAGGTGGGCGCCGCCGTGGCCGAAGTAGATGCGCGGCACGCCGAGGTCCGAGAGCTGCTCGAGGAGCCTTCGGGCCGGGGCGAGCGCCCACTGCCTGGCGTCCTCCGCGCCGAGGACGCCGACCCACGAGTCGAACGCCTGCACCGCCTGGGCGCCGTGCGCCACCTGGTCGCGCAGGTACGCCGCCATGGCGTCGGCGAGCAGGTCGAGGAGGCGGGCGAAGGCGGCCGGGTGGTTGAGGGCGAAGGCCTTGGTGCGGGCGAAGGAGCGCGAGGTGGTGCCCTCGACCAGGTAGCTGGCCAGGGTCCAGGGCGCCCCGCAGAAGCCGATCAGGGCGGTGGAGGGGTCGAGCGCGGCCCGCACCAGCCCCAGCGCCTCGCCCAGGTACTCGGTGCCGCTCCAGGGCCGCGGCACGACCACCCGCTCGAGGTCGCCGGCGTCCTGGAGCGGGTTGGCGATCACCGGCGCCGGGTGGAAGTCGAGCTCGAAGCCGAGCGGCACGAGCGGGGTGAGGATGTCGGAGAAGATGATGGCGGCGTCGAGTGAGAAACGCCGGATCGGCTGCAGGGTGACCTCGGCCGCCAGCTCGGGGTTTCGGCACATGGCGAGGAACCCCCCGGCCTCGCGGCGCACCTCTCGGTACTCGGGCAGGTAGCGCCCCGCCTGCCGCATCACCCACACCGGCGGCCTGTCCACCGGCCTCCTCCAGCACGCCTCCAGGAACCGGCTCGCTCCCGTGCCCGTACCCGTACCCGTACCCGACGCCCTCACATCCCCCCCACCACCCGGTCGAACGCCTCCACCGTCTGGTCGACCACCGCCTCGTCGTGGGCGAGCGACACGAACGCCACCTCGTAGGCCGACGGCGCCAGGTAGACGCCCTGCGCGAGCAGGCCGCGGTGCAGGGCGGCGTAGGTCGCGGCCGCCTCGGGTCGGATCCGCTCGTAGGCGCGCGGCGGCTCCCCCTCCTGCAGGGACAGCCACAGGATCGAGCCGACCCGCACCACCGACCACGGCCGGCCGGGGCGGCGGAAGACCCCCTCCAGGCCGGCCTGGAGGCGGGCCGAGAGCCGCTCCAGCGTGGCGTACGCCGCGCCGCCCGAGGCCAGCAGGGTGCGCAGGGTGGCGACCCCGGCGGCCATCGCCACCGGGTTGCCCGACAGGGTGCCGGCCTGGTAGACCGGGCCCAGCGGCGCCAGCTGCTGCATGAGGTCCCGGCGGCCGCCGTAGGCGCCGACCGGCATGCCGCCGCCGATGACCTTGCCGTAGGTGGCCAGGTCCGGCACCACGCCGTACGCCGCCGCCGCGCCGCCGGGGCCGAGGCGGAAGCCGGTGATGACCTCGTCGAGGACGAGCAGGGCGCCGTGGCGGTCGCACTCCTCGCGCAGGGCGTGCAGGAGCTCCGGGCGCTGCACCAGCAACCCGGCGTTGGCCGGCACGCCCTCGAGGAGGACCGCGGCGACCCGGTCGCCCTGCTGGTCCATGAGCCGGCGGAAGAGCGGCTCGTCGTCGAGGGGCAGGACCAGGGTGTGCTGGGCGAAGGACGCCGGCACGCCGGCCGAGGACGGGGTGGCGAAGGTCGCCAGGCCGGAGCCCGCCGCCACCAGCAGGTGGTCGACGTGGCCGTGGTAGCAGCCGGAGAACTTGACCACCGCGTCGCGGCCGGTGGCGCCGCGGGCCAGCCGCACCGCCGACATCACCGCCTCGGTGCCGGAGGAGACGAAGCGGACCATCTCCAGGTGGGGCACGGCCCCCACCAGCAGCTCGGCCAGCTCGACCTCCCCGGCGCAGGGCGCGCCGTAGGACAGGCCGCGCGCCGCGGCCCGGCCGACCGCCTCGACCAGGGGGGCAGGCGCCGCGGCGGCACGCGGTGCTGGACCACGTGCTGACGGTTCGC
>CAYTJW010000360.1:0-1450 GCA_964438135.1 uncultured Thermoanaerobaculia bacterium | reverse complement strand
GGCCGACCGCCTCGACCACCGCCGGGTGGGCGTGGCCGAGGATCAGCGGCCCCCACGAGCCGACGTAGTCGAGGTAGCTCGCGCCGTCGGCGTCCTCGAAGCGGCAGCCGGCCGCCGCGGCGTAGTACAGCGGCTCGCCGCCGACGCCGCGGAAGGCGCGCACCGGCGAGCTGACCCCGGCCGGCATGAGCTGGCAGGCGCGGGCGTAGAGCTCGCGCGAGCGGGGGCCGGCGCTCACAGCCAGCCCTCTGCCAGGGCCTGGCGGCCGTGGTAGGTGATGATGACGTCGGCGCCGGCGCGGCGGAATGCGTGCCAGATCTCGAGCACGATCGCCCGCTCGTCGACCCAGCCGCGGGCGGCCGCGGCCTTGACCATCGAGTACTCGCCGGAGACGTTGTAGACCGCGATCGGCTGGGTGAAGGCCTCGCGCAGGTCGCGGACCACGTCGAGGTAGGCGAGGGCCGGCTTGACCATCAGGACGTCGGCGCCCTCGTCGACGTCGAGGCCCGCCTCCAGCGTCGCCTCGCGGCGGTTGCGGTTGTCCATCTGGTACGCCTTGCGGTCGCCCTGGGACGGGGCGGAGTGGGCCGCCTCCCGGAACGGGCCGTAGAAGGCCGAGGCGTACTTGACCGAGTAGGACATGATCGCCACCTGGCACAGGTCCTCGTCGTCGAGGGCGTCGCGGATGGCGCCGACGCGGCCGTCCATCATGTCCGACGGGGCCACCACGTCGGCCCCGGCGCGGGCGTGGGCAATGGCCATCATGCCGAGCTGGGGCAGGGTGGCGTCGTTGTCGACCCGGCCGTCCTTGAGGATGCCGCAGTGGCCGTGGTCGGTGTAGGCGCACAGGCAGACGTCGGTCATCACCACCAGGTCGGAGCCGAAGCGCTGCTTGAGGGCGGCGACCGCCTTCGGCACCACGGCGTCGTCGGCGAACGCGCAGCTGCCGTCGGCGTTCTTCTCCTCGGGCCGCGGCACGCCGAACAGCAGCACGGCGCGGATGCCCAGCTCGAGGTCGCGCTCGACCGTGGCCAGCAGCCGGTCGACCGACTGGTGCTCGATGCCGGGCATGGCCGCGATCGGCTCCGCTACGCCGGAGCCGGGGACCACGAAGTGGGGCTGGACGAGGAGGCGCGGGTCGAGGCGGGCCTCGGCCACCAGGTCGCGCAGGGCCTGGGTCGAGCGCAGACGACGGGGACGCAGGATCAGCTCACGCATAGGACCTCCGCGAGGCACTCGAGATCGGGTCGCTCGGGGGTGCGGCAGGGGATGCCGAGGGCCGCCGCCGCGTCCCGGGTGGTGGGTCCCAGCGCCCAGTGGACGCAGGGCAGGGGGCGGCCGCCGACGCCGTCGAGGTAGAGGCGGGCGGCGCGGGGCGAGGTCAGCACCGCGGCGTCGACCCGCGGCGGCAGCGGCGGCAGGCCCTCGCGCGGGGTCGGGGCCATGCGGT
>CAYTJW010000359.1:0-5711 GCA_964438135.1 uncultured Thermoanaerobaculia bacterium | reverse complement strand
GGCAGGGCCGCGGTGGCCTCTCGCGCCGCGGCGACGGACGCCACGGCCGCCTCCGGGTCGTCGAGGCGGTAGCGCTCGGCCAGCTCCGCCAGCAGCGCCTCGAGCGCGGCGCGGGCCTGGTGCTCGGCGGCGAGGCCCTCGAGCAGGCTGACGAAGGGGGGCGCCACCGCGTGGCGACCGAGGTCGTAGTGGCTGGCCATCACCTTGCCGAGCCGCCACCATGCCGGCGAGAGCAGGCGCCGCGCCGAGCCCTCCAGACCCCTCGCCAGGGCGAGCGCGGCCGCCGTGTCGGCGGGCGTCAACCGCACCCGCCAGTGGCCCGCCTTCCCCTCGGCCGCGGCCAGGTCGTGGCGGTGTCGCCGCAGCCGACCGGTGTCCGCCTGCCACTGCTGCGAGGCCGAGCTGCTCTCGTCGAGCACGCCGAGCAGCCCGGACCGGGCCAGCGGCGTGGTCGCGACCGCCCAGGCGGCCAGGGCGGAGGCGTCGGCGGCGGTCAGCGAGGCCGGGTCGAGGCCGAGCTCGGGCAGGGTGGCCAGGAGGTCCGCGGCGGCCGCGCGGGCGACCCCCAGGCGCCTGGCGAGCCCGGCCAGGGGCTCGTCGGAGACCGCGACCCCGGGGTGGAGGTGACGCAGCGGGTGGGCGGACCACACCGGCGCGTCGCCGAGGTCGGACAGCGCGGTCCCGAGGCGGTTGACGGCGCCGCCGAAGCGCCGCCAGACCTCGTACGGCGGCAGCTGCTCCTCGACGACGGGGGCCAGCGTCGGCCTGGCGGCGCGCAGCTCGACCAGCCGCTCGAGGAGCTCCTGGAGGGGCACGCCGGCCTGGCCGCGGACCTCGCCGAGAGCGCGGGAGAAGCGCTGCAGCACGGCGAGCTCGCCCCGCAGCTCGGCGACCGCGGCGGCCCACTCCTCCTCGGCGGCCCCGTCGTCGGCGGCCTGCAGCATCGCCTGGTACGAGGTCTTGAGGTCAGACACCAGCTCCTTCTTGTCCGCCTGCGAGTCGTGGACGAGGCAGACCAGACGCTCGAGACCAGCCTGGCGCAGGCGGTGGTAGACCACGTCGAGCGCGGCGCGCTTCTCGCACACGAACAGCACGCGCTTGCCGGCGCCCGCGAGGTCGGCGATCAGGTTGGTGATGGTCTGCGACTTGCCCGTGCCCGGCGGCCCCTGGATGATGAGCGAGGAGCCGCCGCGGACCCTGGCGATCGCCGACACCTGGGTCGGGTCGGCGGTGACGATGGCGACGAGCTCGCCGGGGTCCAGGCCGGGGGTCTCCTCGGCCGCGGCCGGCCGCGGCTCCAGGCGGAACACCTCGTCGAATGCCGGGCTCGCGGCGCCGCTCTCGAGGAGTCGGTCGAAGTCTCTGACCAGGCTCATCTTGCGGTAGTTGAAGTTGCCGAGGGTGAGGCCGGAGAGGTCGACGTCCCAGACATAGGGGTTGTGGCCGGAGCCCTCGGTCAGGGCGTAGACCTGACGCTGGCGCACGTCCCCGGGTGGGCCGAGCTCGAGCCCGCCACCGGCCCCGCCCCCGGCGAAGAGAGGCAGGTGCGGCCGCGGCTGCTCGCGCACCACGTCGTCGAACGGGGAGTGGCTCGGGCGCACCCGGCGCAGGAAGAGCTGCAGGCCCAGGGGCTGGAAGCTGTCGCGGGAGTAGCAGTAGTCGATGCCGAAGGTCGAGGTGCGGACGCCACGGCCGGACAGCGGCAGGCGCCGGCGCAGCCCGTCCAGCCTGCGCCGGGCGCTCTCCCAGATGAGCTCGACGCGCGGCGTGTCGAGGAGCGTCAGGGTCACACCGGGCTCGCTCGAGCGGATCTGCGCCTCGAGCAGGCGGTGGAGGTCGGCCGGCCCGGCCTGGTCGAGGTCGACGGCCTCGGGCAGGGCGAGACCGTAGAGGTCCTTGAGGTGCTGGCGCAAGGCCGGGTTGACCTCGGCCTCGCGCGTGGTCGCCTGGACCAGCCAGGCGTCCCGGACGCCTTTCCTCTTGACGAGCTCGACCGGGAGCAGCAGCAGGGGCGAGCTGACCCGCTCCTCCCTGGCCTCCTTGAGGTTGTGCCATCGCAGCCAGGCGAGCACCAGGCGGAGCTGCGAGAAACCGAACTCGCGGCGGTCGCGCGCCGCCTCGGAGCGAATGCGGTCGAGGATGCCCTCGAGGTAGGGGTCCTCGCGAAAGCGCAGGTAGGAGCCGAGGTTGACCGGCTCCCCCTCGACCAGTCTCGCGGCGATGTCGTCGTGCCAGAGGAAGAGCTGCTCGCGCCTGATGTGGCGGACGTCGAGCAGCAGCGGCACCGAGGCCTCGGTGAGGTTGAGCGCGCCGAGGCTCGGCCGGAAGTGGATCAGCCGGTTGCGCCGGGTGATCTCGAACAGGCGCTGGCGCAGGTGGGCGAGCACGATCCCGCGCCGCCCGGCGTGGGTCGCCGTGCGGAATCCCCGGAGCTGCTCGGGGTCGACCACGCCGGACAGCTCCTGGTCCCGGTAGCCGGCCAGGGAGCGGATCAGGGCCGGCAGGTCCTGCGCCCGCCGGTGGCGGTCGAGCTCGGTCGAGCGCACGATCAGACGGCCCAGCACGGGGTGGAGGTCGGGGCAGAGCTGGAACAGGTTCTCGCGGCACTCCACGAAGGCCTGCAGGTCGTCGCGCCGGCCGAGGTCGAGACCGCAGGCGAGGGCGGCCAGCAGCGTGCCGAGCGACAGGATGTCGGTGAGCGCGTCGTGGTGGCCGACGAGGTGCTCCCACGCGACCCAGCCCGGCATGTAGGCCGGTCGTTCGGGCACCTGCCCGGCCTCGCCCAGCCGGGTCGAGGTCACCCGCACGCCGCGGCCTTCGCTGTCCAGCCGCTTCTCGTCCACCACCTCGACGCCGTCGCCGGAGGCCTCGGCGGCGAGCCGCAGCCTCGAGGCGTTGCGTCGGGGCTCGCGCGAGGCGGCCTGCTCGAAGTAGAGGTGGGAGCCGGCGAGCTTGAGGGCGTCGAGCCCCTCGAGGGGCGCCACCTTGCCGCGGGCGTGGGTGTCGTGGACCTGGCGCATCAGCGGCAGCAGCGCCTGCACGACCTCCTCGGGGGGCAGCCCGCGGCGCTCGGCGGCCAGCGCCAGCAGGTCGTGGAAGCTCGCCGCGGCGGTCATGAGCCGGCTTCGGCCTGGCGCGCCGCCGCCTCGAGGAGAGCGGTGCGGCGAGCCAGCACGTCGGCGACCGCCTTCTTGCGCAGGCCCAGCTCCTGGACCACGAGAGCCGCGAAGCGCTCGAGCGCGCCGAGCCGGCACGCCACGTCCCCCGCCCAGGCCAGGGCGACCTCTTCGAGATCGGGGTCAGCGGCCACCAGGTCGAGCAGCAGGTAGCAGGCGTAGTCGCGCAGGCTGTCGTCGCCGCGCCGGACGAGCTCGACCAGGGCGTCGACCCGGCCCGCGGCCGGATCCCCGACCTGGTCGAACGGGAAGAACATCCGCGCGTGGGCGAGGACGGCCTCGCTGCGCATGAAGGCCGGTTGCAGCAGGGTCTTGAGCAGCTCCTCGGTGAGCTCGGTGAGCTCGACCTGGCCGGGCAGGTCGACGTGGGCGAGAGACGGGGGGCCGGCCAGCATCGCGGCGATGTCGGCCTCGGCGTCCCTCGCCGCGGGCAGCTCCTGGTCCCAGGGCCCGGCGATCGCGCCCTCGCGGCGCAGCGACGCCAGCTCCGCGGTGTGGGCGCGGGCCCACAGCGCCAGGGCGCGGGCCCGGAGGAAGCTCTCCGGGTGGCTGTCCCCCGCGGAGCCGGTCTCACCCCCGCGGCGCAGGACCTCCTCGGCCTGCTGCAGGTACCCGACCGGGTCGACCGTGGCGAGACCGGTCGTCACCTTGAGCAGGGCGGCGATCGCCACGCCGGCGTCGCCGCAGGCCACCGCGGCCCCGCGGTCGGCCAGGAGCTCGGTGGCGAGGCGGTACTGGCGACAGCTCTCGAGCAGGCTCGGCTCGCAGCGCTCGTCGGCAGCGCACGCCTCGAGGATGCGGTCGGCCACCATGAAGTCGCGGTCCCGGGCCTGCCACAGCAGCAGGTGGGTCAGCTCGTGACCGAGGACGGCGGTCAGCTCGGCCTGGCTCAGCAGCCCGACGATGCCGTCGATCAGCACCAGGTGCGCCTCGCCGGGGAGGTGGACCAGGGCGGCCGATGCCGACCCGCCGTTCTGCGCCTGGTAGAGCACCGGGGTCTCGGCGACGCCGAGCCTGGCCGCGACCCGGTCGGAGGCGGCGTAGAGCTCGGCGTGGCTGTCACGGGTGAGCCGGTAGGTCGAGCGCAGCAGCTCGAGCCGCAGTCGCTCGGCCCGCTCGCTCTCCGCCTCGGTCGAGGCGAACCAGCGCCACAGGGCCGGCTCCTGCTGCCGCAGCACGGTCACCATGCGCCGGTGATACGGCAGCGGGGCGAGCAGCTCCGCCACCGCGACCGCAGGCTCCGGGCCGTCCCCCACGGCGCTCGATTCTACCAGCCGGCCGGGCAGCGCCGCGGCGGCCGATTCCCTGCTCATTCTCCGGTTGTCGTCGCGGTGCCGGCAGGGGTAGCGTGGGGCCATGAGCACGCAACCCCGCCTCCTGCCCGACGACCCCACCATGTACCGCGCCCTGGTCGAGAAGGACCCCACCTTCGAGGGCCTGTTCTTCGCCGGCGTCACCACCACCGGCATCTTCTGCCGGCCGACCTGCACCGCCCGCAAGCCGCGGCGCGAGAACGTGCTGTTCTTCGCCTCGGCCGGCGAGGCGCTGGGGGCGGGCTACCGGCCGTGCCGGGTGTGCCGGCCGATGGAGCCGGCCGGCGCCGCGCCCGAGCCGCTGGCGCGGCTGCTCGCGGAGGTCGAGGCCGCCCCGGGGCGGCGTCTCACCGACGCCGACCTGCGCGCCCGCGGTCTCGACCCGGCGACGGTGCGGCGCTGGTTCAAGCGCCACCACGGCATGACCTTCCAGGGCTACCTGCGGGCGCTGCGGGTGGGGGCCGCGTTCGGCCACCTCGGGGCCGGCGCGACCGTGCTCGACGCCGCCTCAGACCACGGCTGGGAGTCGCTGTCGGCCTTCGGCGACGCCTTCCGCCGGGTGATGGGCGCCTCGCCGCGGCGGGCGGCCGGGCCGGCGGTGGTGGTGAGCCGCTTCCTGACCCCGCTCGGGCCGATGCTGGCCGGCGCCTCGGAGCGCGGCGTCTGCCTGCTCGAGTTCGCCGACCGGCGCATGCTCGAGACCCAGCTCGAGCGAATCCGGAAGCGGCTCGGGGCGCCCCTGGTGCCGGGTGAGAGCCCGACCCTCGAGCAGCTGGGGGGCGAGCTCGAGCGGTACTTCGCGGGCGAGCTGCGCGACTTCACGACGCCGCTCGACCTGCGCGGCACCGACTTCCAGCAGCGGGTGTGGGCGGTGCTGCGCGCGATCCCCTACGGTGCGACCCGCAGCTACGCCGAGCAGGCGCGGCTGCTGGGCCAGCCGGAGGCGGTGCGGGCGGTGGCGCGGGCCAACGGCGACAACCGCATCGCCGTCGTCGTCCCCTGCCACCGGGTGGTCGGCGCCGACGGCTCCCTGACCGGCTACGGCGGCGGCCTGTGGCGCAAGCGCTGGCTGCTCGACCTGGAGCGCCGGAGCCTGGGGGCCGGCGGCCAGGGGTGAGCGCCCGAGCGGTCGGGGACGGCAGTCGTCGCCCGGGCCGACGGGACGGGGGTCGCTGCGGCCAGGGCTGGCGGCGGGCGCACGCCTCGAGCGCGTCGAGCGCCC
>CAYTJW010000358.1:0-5713 GCA_964438135.1 uncultured Thermoanaerobaculia bacterium | reverse complement strand
GAGGGCCATCAGGATCCTGAGGCCCGAGGCGCCGACCGGGTGGCCGAGGGCGACCGCGCCGCCGTTGACGTTGGTGCGCTCGAGCAGGGCGAGCCAGCGGTCCTCGTCGCCGTCGGCGAGGACCCGGGTCGACACCAGCGGCATCGCGGCGAAGGCCTCGTTGACCTCGAGGAGGTCGAGGTCCGAGACGCCGAGTCCGGCGCGGGCGAGGACCGAGCGGATGGCGGTGGCCGGGACCCAGGCGATGCCGGCCGGGTCGTCGGTCACCCCGGCGGTGGCGACCACCTCGGCCAGCGGCTCGAGGCCCAGCTCCTCGGCGCGGTCCGCGGTCATCACCACCGCCGCCGCGGCACCGTCGTTCAGGCCCGGGGCGTTGCCGGCGGTGATGGTGCCCGAGCCGAAGACCGGCGGCAGCTGCTCGATCCTGGCCAGGGTGGCCTCGGGCCGGGGCGGCTCGTCCACCCCCACCACCGTGTCGCCGCCGCGACCCGGGACGCGCACCGGCGCGACCTCGTCGGCGAAGCGACCCGCCGCCTCGGCCGCGGCCCACTTGCGGTGCGAGCCGAGCGCCCAGGCGTCCATCATCGCCTTGCTCACGCCGTGCCGGGCGGCGCCGTCGGCCGCGTCGCGGGCGACCGGGTTGTAGCCTCGGTACTCGATCGGGTAGATGGGGTCGCGCAGCTCGAGCGGACCCAACCGCACGCCGGAGCGCAGCCCGGCGGCGACGTGCGGGGTGCGGCTCATGCTCTCGACGCCGATCACCAGGGCCGAGCGCAGCTCGCCCGCAGCCATGCCCCAGCAGGCGGTGCGGAGCGCGGTCAGGGGCGAGCAGCAGGCGGTGTCGAGGGTGGTGGCGAAGCCGGCGAGTCCGAGGCGCAGCGCGACCTGGCGGCCGTTGACCGAGCCGGTCGCGAACGACGCCTGGATGCAGTTGCCGACGAAGACCTGGTCGACGACGGGCGCGAGGTCGCGACCGGCGGCCGAGAGCGCGGCCCGCGCGACCTGCGCCGCGAGCTCGACCGGGTCGAGCTCGGCCAGCGCGCCCAGGTACTTGCCGAAGGGCGAGCGCTTGGCGGCGACCAGGACCACGGGCGGTTTCATGGCGGCCTCCTCCGCGGAGCGGGTAGCCCGATCATGGTGCGCCGCGCCACCCCCGTCAAGCGGTGGTCAGGCGGGGCTCGCGGCCGGGAGTCGAGGCGCGGGTCGGGGCGCGGGGGCTCACGCCCGGGTCGCCAGCTCGGTCTCGAGGCGCTCGATCGCGACCGAGGCGACGGACAGGCCGAGCGGGGCGAGGGTCACCCCGGCCTTGGCGGCGACCGACGAGGCGAGGCGGTCGGTGGCGG
This sequence comes from uncultured Thermoanaerobaculia bacterium, assembly GCA_964438135.1. Classification (GTDB taxonomy): domain Bacteria; phylum Acidobacteriota; class Thermoanaerobaculia; order Thermoanaerobaculales; family Sulfomarinibacteraceae; genus CAYTJW01. Next base: position 4,370 of record CAYTJW010000358.1, on the reverse strand, counting down.
CGAGCACCTCCTCCGGCGTGGAAAGCGAGCGGCACAGCTCGCCGAGGGCGTCGCCCGCGGCCTGGGTGAGCAGCGGCCGCAGGCGGCCGGAGAGGGCGGAGGCCAGGCCCTCGCCGGTGGCGTCGCCGAAGGCGTCGCCGAAGTACTCGGCGTCCGCGACCGTGCACACCACCGTGCCGGCCACCCGCCAGCCCACGACCTGGTTGCCGAGGCGGGTCATCACCGGCATGGCCGTGCCCCACCTCACCTCGGGCAGGGTCGCCGGCCGGTCGTCCTCCCGCCCACCGCCGCCGAAGAGCCGCTTGAAGAACCCCATCGTCCGTCTCCTTGTCCTCGTCAGTCGGTCGGCTCGGGCTCGTCCGCGAGCCACGGCACCTCGGCGGTGAGCTCGAGCTGCACCACCGGCCGGTCGCCGAAGCAGGGGCGCACGTCGGTCGGGTGGCCGTGGGCCGCGAGCGAGAAGCGGAGCGGCTCGGTCTCGCCCGGCGGCAGGTGGGTCTCGGTCGCCGGTGCCCCCTCCTCCTCGACCCGACCGAGGGCGTGGATGACGGCGCCGTAGAGGTGGCGGCCGGGCGCGACGCGGAGGACCCAGTACAGGGCCGCCTCGCGCGGCGGGTCGACGCCGAGCGAGGAGAGCAGGGAGAGGGCCGTGGGCGGGTAGGCGAGGTGGCGGGCGGCGGCGAAGTTGCGGCAGGGGAGGCAGCCGCAGGCCTCGGCCGCGGCCGGCCCGAAGTCGAGGTAGGCCCGGCGGTTCTCCTCCGGGTCGCAGCTCAGCACCCAGTCGCGGTAGGCGACGCGCTCGATCATCGCCGCGGGGTCCGACCCCCTCCACCAGCGTAGCAGAGCGAGGTATCATCGCGGGCACCCGCGACGCCCGCGGAGGGGCGTCCGACAAGGAGTCGACGTGAGCACCAGAGCCCTGTCGCGCCCGTTCGCCCTGCTCCTCGTGGTCCTGTCGGTCTCGGTTGTCGCCTCGGGCCAGGACGCCGCCCCGGCCAACCCGCTGCTGGCCGAGTTCGACACGCCCTTCCGCGTGCCGCCGTTCGCGGACATCCGCCCCGAGCACTACCTGCCGGCGATCCGGGCCGGCATCGCGGCCCACCTCCAGGAGGTCGACGCCATCGTCGCGAGCCCGGAGCCGCCGACCTTCGCCAACACGGTCGAGGCGCTGGAGGCGAGCGGCGCCCGCCTCAAGCGGGCGCGGATGGTCCTCGGCGCCATGGCGGAGGTGCTGGCGGACGAGGAGATGCAGCGCGTCGCCGCCGAGGCGGCGCCGATTCTGGCCGGCCACCGCGACGACATCTGGCTCAACGCCGGGCTGTTCGGGCGGGTCAAGGCGGTGTGGGACCAGCGCCAGGCGCTCGGCCTCGGGGGCGAGCAGGCCCGCCTCCTCGAGCGGACCTACAAGGACTTCGTCCGCAACGGCGCCAACCTGGCGGCGGGCGACCGGGAGCGGTTCCGGCGGGTCAACGAGGAGCTGTCGCGGCTGCAGGTCGCGTTCGGCGACAACCTGCTCGCCGAGACCAAGGGCTTCACCCTCGTGCTCGAGTCGACCGAGGACCTCGCCGGCCTGCCGCAGGGGGTCGTCGACGCTGCGGCCGAGGCGGCCAAGGAGCGGGGCCTCGAGGGCAAGTGGGTGTTCGGGCTCGACAAGCCGAGCCTGATCCCGTTCCTGCAGTACTCGTCGCGGCGGGACCTCCGGCAGCGCCTGTTCGAGGGTTACGTCAACCGCGGCAACAACGACGACGAGCACGACAACAAGGCCATCCTGTCCCGCATCGCCGCGCTGCGGGTCGAGCGCGCCAACCTGCTCGGCTTCCCGACCTTCGCCCACTACGCCCTCGACGACGCCATGGCCGGCACTCCCGATCGGGTGCGCGAGCTGCTCCAGCGGGTGTGGCGGCCGGCGCTGGTGGTGGCGAGCCGCGAGGCCAACGAGATGCGGGACCTGATCCGCGCCGAGGGGGGCACGTTCACCCTCCAGCCGTGGGACTGGTTCTACTACGCCAACCAGGTGCTGCAGACCAGGTACGCGGTCGACCCCGAGGAGCTGCGGCCCTACTTCCAGCTCGACAACGTGGTCCAGGGCGCCTTCGGGGTGGCGAACCGGCTCTGGGGCCTGCGCTTCGTCGAGCGACCGGAGGTGCCGACCTGGCACGGAGACGTCAAGGCCTACGAGGTCCTGGACCGGGACGGCTCTCACCTCGGGCTGCTGCTGGTCGACTACTACTTCCGCGACGGCAAGAGCGGCGGGGCGTGGATGAACACTCTCCGCGACGAGTCGGTCGTCGCGGGCGAGCGGGTGGCGCCGATCGTCACCAACAACGGCAACTTCACCCGGCCCACGGCGGGCAGGCCGTCGCTCCTCACCCTGGAGGAGGTGACGACCCTGTTCCACGAGTTCGGCCACGGCCTGCACGCGCTGCTGTCGCAGTGCACCTACGAGCGGCTCGGCGGCACCAACGTCGCCACCGACTTCGTCGAGCTGCCGTCGCAGATCATGGAGAACTGGGCGCTCGAGCCCGAGGTGCTGGCGACCTACGCCCGGCACTACCAGACCGGCGCGGCGATCCCGGCGGAGCTGGTCGAGCGGGTCAAGACCGCCGCCAGGGCGGGGCAGGGCTTCGCCACCGTCGAGTACGTCGCCGCCTCGCTGCTGGACCTCGACTGGCACGCGCTGGCCGAGGCCAGGGGGCCGTCGGTGCCGTCCTTCGAGCGGAAGGCGATGGCCGCGATCGCCCTCATGCCCGAGATCGTCCCCCGCTACCGCAGCACCTACTTCAACCACATCTTCGGCTCCGACGAGTACGCCGCGGGCTACTACAGCTACATGTGGGCCGAGGTGCTGGACGCGGACGCGTTCGAGGCCTTCAAGGAGAAGGGGATCTTCGACCAGGCCACGGCCGAGGCCTTCCGCCGCAACGTCCTCGAGCGCGGTGGCTCCGAGGAGCCGATGAAGCTCTACGTCGCCTTCCGCGGCCACGAGCCGGCGGTCGAGGCGCTCCTCGAGCGGCGCGGGCTGCGGTAGGGCCGGCGGGACAGTGCGCCGCCCCGAAGGGGCTGGCGGTCGGGTTGTGGGGGGTGTGGCGGCCTGAGGCCGGCCAGCCGCCGAAGGGGGATTCGCTCAGGGCGTCCCTGCGGCTCCCGGGTGCGGCCGCGACGGCTCGCTCGCGGTCTCGGGCAGCTCCCCGCTGACCGCCCACGCCGCCACCGGCTCGACCCACTCCGGCAGCGGGCGGTAGAGGAAGCCGTGGCGGAGGCCGGTCGAGAGCACGAGCTCGCTCACCCCGCCGGGCGCGGAGCCCGCGGCGGGTGCGGGCCACGGCGGGCAGCCGCCGGTCAGCTCGTCGCTGGCCTCGCGGATGGCGAGCAGTCGGCCCCGCAGCGGGCGCCCCTCCCGGTCGGCGATCTCGCGGCTGGCCGACGACAGGCACGCCCCGAGCAGGCAGAAGCGGATCTCGGGTTCCCCGAGCCGGGCCGCGGCGAGCAGGGCGATGCGGGCGCCGAGCGAGGCGCCGACCACGGTGACGTGGTCGGCTGGCACCCCGGCGGCGAGCAGGGCCCGCACCTCGGCCACAACCTGGTCGGCGGCCTGGTCCGCGGTCGTCTCGCGCGGCCGGATCTCGCCCGCGACCGCGAAGCCCCGCTCGCGGAAGGCGGCGAGGATCCGCTCCAGCTCGTAGACGCCGTACTCGCGGTGCCTCGCCTGCGGGCTCTGCTGCTCCTGGACGATGCGGCCGTGCAGGTAGAGGAGGTGGCGCTGGGGTGGGGCTTCGGCGGCTGCGGCCAGCGACAGCAGGAGTGCGGCGGCGGTGGCGAGGACCTTCATGGCCGCCATGCTAGCCGATCGGCGAGGCCGCCGCCCCTCAGTAGGGCGGGGCCAGCCGCCTGAGGCCGTGGGCGAGCACCACGGCCAGGAACAGGGCGTTGCGGGGCAGCACCGCCGGCCAGCAGTAGCGGACCGGGGGCTGCGGCGCGAGGGTGGCGGACCCGACCGCGAGGCGCCCGCCCAGCTCCATGAGGAGCGGCACGCCCCGCGGCCAGTCGGCGATGCCGGCGACCCAGGCCGGGGGGATGCCGGAGACCCCGACCGAGGCGCCGGAGAGCGCACCGACGATGGCGGCGGTGGTGTCGGTGTCGCCGCCGCAGCGGATCACCGCCTCGACCGAGTCGCGGAAGCTGCCGTGGTGGCGGAGCCAGGCGTAGACGGCGACCGGCACGGTGTGGAGGACGAACCCGGACACCCCGTCGCCGGGGCAGACGAGGCGGGCGAGCTCGTCGACCTCGAGGCCGGCGCCGGCGGCGCGCTCGACCGCGCCGACCAGCTCCTGCCACTCCGGGTGGTCGGGGGCGATGCTGCGCAGGCGGTC